>CBFDEE010000200.1:0-5437 GCA_965603745.1 uncultured Bacteroides sp.
AACCTGAAGAGAGGGCAATATTATTGACCTCAAATGCCCCCATGTTATTGTTTATGCTGGCAGTATATACTCTGCCTGTTTGGATAAGGTTTTTATTCAGATCAGTCAGGCTGATCGAAGTCCCGATCAGGTAGGGCCCCTTCTGTGCATATCCGCTGATCCTTTCCTTAGTGATGTTTACATTACCGGTTCCGTCATCCTCACAGGAACCCAGTATTATAAAAGGGATGGAAATCAGCAACAGCTTAAACGACATTTTAAATCGTTCCATGGTTCACCGTTCTTCGGTCGGTATCCCGCTCTGCATGCAGCAGGATACACGAGGGGTTTGGATTACTAAAATTACGAAAGATTAATCAATTATTCCAGTATACCCGCGGCAGGCAATTTACTTTCCGTTACAACAGGGTATTCGAATAGAAAGGAAAATGTGTGGGAAGTATCGCTACTTTCCGATACAGAACTTCGAAAAGATGTTCCCGAGGATCTCGTCGGTGGTGACTTCTCCGGTGATCTCGCCGATGTAGTGGATGACCTGGCGGATGTCCTGGGCGATAAGGTCCGAAGAAAGTCCTGATTGCAGGCCTTCAGCAACGCGGTCAATGGCTTCCCCGGCATGGCTGAGGGCCTCGTAATGCCGGGTGTTGGTGACCAGGACAGAATCCTCGCCGGGACCCTCACTGCGGACCAGGTCGAGCAGGAGGGAGGCAAGAGTGTCAATGTTCTCGCCGTAAGATGCCGATATGTTCAACACATGGTCATCCGGTGACAGGTTCCTGAATTTCTTGAGGTCTGAAAGTGCCGAGAGCTGCTTTTCGCTGAGGAAATCAATCTTGTTCAGCAGGATTACCAGCTTGCGATCATCTCCTTCCAGGCGCTTTTTAATCTTTCTGATGAGCCGGTCAATCTCCCTGATCTCCTGGGTGGCATCGATCACGTAAAGCACGATGAATGCCTGCCCGATCTTTTCGAAGGTTTTTTCAATGCCGATAGTTTCAATGGTGTCGGATGTTTTCCGGAGGCCGGCCGTATCGATGAAGCGGAACGACATCCCGTCCATCGTTATCACATCCTCGATCACATCGCGGGTCGTGCCGGCGATCTCCGATACAATGGCCCTGTCATCGTGGAGAAGGGCGTTCAGGAGGGTGGATTTCCCGACGTTGGTTTTTCCGGTAATGGCCACCGGAACACCGTTCTTTATTACATTGCCCAGCCTGAATGAAGCGGCCAGCGAGTGGATCAGTCCCCCGATCTTCCCCACCAGCTCCTGCAGGTCCTTCCGGTCTGCAAACTCCACGTCCTCTTCGCTGAAATCAAGTTCCAGTTCGATCAGGGAAATGAAATTCAGCAGGTCTTCCCTGAGTTTAGCAAGCTCCGAGGAGAACCCACCACGCATCTGGTTCATTGCAATCATGTGCGATGCGGCCGAGCTGCTTGCGATCAGGTCCGCCACGGCCTCGGCCTGCGAAAGGTCCATCTTGCCGTTAAGGAAGGCCCGCATGGTGAACTCCCCGGGTTCCGACAGCCGTGCACCGGCATCCACCAGCAGTTCCAGTATCTTCTGCTGGATATAAAGCGCCCCGTGGCAGGATATTTCGATCAGGTCCTCCCCGGTATAGGAATTCGGCGCCCGGAACAGGCTGATAAGCACTTCGTCGATGATCTCTTCCCCCGAGACGATGTTTACCAGGTGTATACTGTTTGCCGGGAGCTGCCCGAGTTTCTTTTCCCCGGAAGGGAAACGCATGATTTTTGCTGCAATTTCGTAAGATCGCTTACCTGACAGACGAAGGACTGAGATCGCCCCGTTGCCCGGGGGAGTTGCGATTGCGCATATGGTGGCGGTATCGATCATGGACGCTGGTATTATTCCTTTTCCTCGAAAACGAATTTAGTGAATAATTCATTACTTTTGGATTTATTCCAAACCCGAAAACAGATTTCAATGAGCGTACTTGTCAACAAAAACTCCAGAGTAATTGTTCAGGGATTCACAGGCGGAGAGGGAACATTCCATGCCACCCAGATGATCGAATACGGATCGAATGTGGTCGGGGGAGTGACCCCGGGAAAAGGGGGCAGCACCCACCTTGACCGGCCGGTTTTCAACACGGTCGAAGAAGCCGTCAGGGAAACCGGGGCCGATGTTTCTGTTATTTTCGTACCGCCGGCATTTGCCGCGGATGCAATTATGGAAGCGGCCGATGCGGGAATAAAGGTGATCGTTACCATTACCGAGGGAATCCCCACCCAGGATATGGTAAGGGTAAAGGAGTATCTGTCGGACAAGGACTGCCGGATGGTCGGGCCCAACTGCCCCGGGGTGATCACGCCGGAGGAATGCAAGGTCGGGATCATGCCAGGATTCATTCATAAGAAGGGATCTGTCGGGATTGTCTCCCGCAGCGGCACTCTCACCTATGAGGCGGTGGACCAGGTGACCAAGCTCGGGATGGGGCAGTCAACCTGTATAGGGATAGGAGGGGACCCAATAATCGGGACTACCACACTTGATGCCATCAAGCTTCTGATGGAAGATCCGGAAACCGAGGGGATCATCATGATCGGTGAGATCGGGGGGAGTATGGAGGCCGATGCAGCGCACTGGGTGAAGGAGCACGGTACAAAACCCGTGGTCGGGTTTATTGCGGGACAAACGGCTCCCAAAGGGGCGCCGTATGGGACACGCCGGTGCGATCATCGGCGGAAAGGACGATACAGCCGCCGCCAAGATGAAAATCATGGGGGAATGCGGGATCTATGTCGTGGAGTCACCTGCGGATATCGGGCTGAAGATGAAGGAGGCCCTCGGGAAATAATCTGACGGGAAATAATTTTCCGGGAAATAATCAGGAGTTCCCTGAAACCCGGAGATTTCCACAGCCTGTTTTGGCTCGGACTGAAATGATCATAAAAATCCAATAAGAATGAAATTATTAGAAGGAAAAACTGCCCTTGTAACCGGTGCAAATCGGGGGATCGGCCGGGCCATTGCTCTCGGACTCGCAGGTGAGGGTGCGGACATTGCATTTACAGACCTTGCCATTGACGATAACACAAAATCCCTTGAGGCCGAACTGTCCGGCCTGGGTGTCAGAGGTAAAGGCTATGCCAGCAACGCCGCCAATTATGCGGAAACAGAGAAGGTGGCAGGCGAGATAGTTGAGGAATTCGGAACCGTCGATATCCTGGTAAACAATGCGGGTATTACAAAAGATACCCTGCTGATACGGATGAGCGAGGAGCAGTGGGATGCAGTGATCAACGTCAATCTCAAATCCGTTTTCAATTTCACCAAGACCTTACTACCGGTTATGCTTAAGGCAAAATCCGGATCCATAATCAATATCAGTTCCGTTGTGGGGGTTGCCGGGAATGCAAGTCAGGGGAATTACTCGGCATCCAAGGCCGGGATCATCGGTTTTACCAAATCTATCGCCAAGGAGGTGGGATCGAGGAACATCCGCTGCAATGCCCTCGCGCCAGGATTCATCATAACGGAGATGACAGATAAGCTGCCCGAGGAAGTTAAGGAAGGATGGATAAAGACCATCCCGCTTCGCCGTGGCGGTACACCTGAAGACGTTGCAAACGCCTGCATTTTCCTGGCATCCGACCTATCCTCCTATGTCAGCGGCCAGGTCATCAATGTCTGCGGGGCCATGCAAACGTGATGAGAGCATGAGTTTGGGTGTGAGTGTGAGTGTGAGTATAGTATGAAAATCCCACGTACATTACTGCTGTCCATTGTGCTTGCTGCCGGGTGCGCACCCATGGCGGAGATCGAAATCCAGGTAATGGATCCGGCGGAGATAACACTTCCGCTTAACGTACACCAGTTGGCGTTCATGAACCGGTCCGTATACCCCCAGTTACTCAACACCGATTCTGTCTGGACCCCGGAGGAGTTTCATATCCTGGATACCATCGTACATAACTGGATATTTTTCGGCCTTATGGAATCGCTGGCTGAATCCCCGCTTTTTGACCTGGATGAGATCAAAGTGGTTCAGGTAAGGCGTGCCGACACAAGCGGGATCTTAAAACCACTTGAGCCAGCAGATATGCGTAGACTAAAAACCATGCATCCGGCTGATGCCGTGATCAGCCTGGAATATTATGATATAAACGACAGTGTGGATGTTGACTTAAATCTGGATAATTTCCTCTACGAAGCCTATATGGGTTTTTATACCACAACGGTATGGAGGATTTATGACCTTGAGGAGGAAAAGGTTTTTGACAAATTCATTTTACAGGATACGGTGGACTGGAATGCCTGGGATGAATCTTATAATGGGGCCCTTAAGGAGCTGCCGCGGGCAATTGACGCAATCCGTGCAGCTGCTTACTATACAGGCATTAACTATGGCAAAAGGATCAGTCCCGCGTGGATGGAAGTCCACCGTTACTATCATACTTCAGGCGGAAAGCAAATGAGGGAAGCAGGGAGGATTGCCGATTCAGGGGACTGGCAGGCTGCCTCTGCGTTATGGAGTGGGATTGCCTCCGGGAAAGACCAGAAAGTCGCGGCAAAGGCCTGTTTCAACATGGCCCTGGCCCGTGAAATGGAGGATTTGCTGGTGCCGGCACTGGACTGGGCCGTCAAATCCTACTCGATAAGGCAGGACCCCCTTACAAGGGAATACATTGACCTGTTAAAACAAAGGTATGAAGACTGGAAAAAATTAAGAATGCAACTGCCGTCAATGGAATAATATTACTTTTGTGGTTTCCAAATTTACAATTCTATGAGTCCCGATACACTCTTTATAATTATTATCGCAATTATCGTATTCAACTTCGCTTTTTCAAGGCTGCTGGAGTTACTCAATGCACGAAAATACGGGGATGAGATCCCTGAAGAGCTCAACGACATATACGACGAGAAGGAGTACCGTAAATCGATGGATTATAAAAAAGTGAATTACCGCTTTGCCATACTTACCGGGACATTCAGTTTCGGACTAATAATGGCCATGTTCATGCTTGACGGTTTTGCATTTGCAGACAACCTTATCCGCCGCATTACGGAGCATCAGATCCTTACGGCACTGCTGTTTTTCGGGCTCCTGATGCTGGTAGCAGACATTTTAAACACGCCGTTTGCGGCCTGGGACACATTTGTCATAGAGGAACGATTCGGCTTTAACAAGACCACCGTAAAGACCTTCATTACCGATAAACTGAAATCCTGGATTATTGGTGCCATAATAGGAGGGGGGCTTCTCTCTGCCATCATCGGATTTTATGTTATTGCAGGCAAGAATTTCTGGATATACGCCCTGGCCTTAATGGCTGCTTATACTATATTCATGAATATGTTCTATTCCGTCCTGATCGTTCCGCTTTTTAACAAGCAGACACCGCTCGGGGAAGGGGAGTTGAGGGATGCCATAACCGAATTCAGCAGAAAGGCGGGATTCAAGCTGTC
>CBFDEE010000201.1:0-5420 GCA_965603745.1 uncultured Bacteroides sp.
ATTCATAACCTTCATCGAGATACTTGTTTCCGAAATTGACAAATTTGACCCTGAACTGGGCCCTGTCAATCCCAGGAACACAATTTTCAGGATTAACCGGGACATCCGGTTTTCCAGGGATAAATCTCCTTATAAAACCAATTTCGGTTCCTTTATTATCAGGGGAGGAAAAAAATCCGGGAATGCAGGGTACTATTTCCACCTTGAACCGGGCGGAACATTTATCGGAGGAGGAGTATACCACCCGGAAGCCGAAATTTTAAAAAAAGTAAGGAATGAGATCTATGGAAATCCTGAAGAATTCAGGGAGATCATAAGGGCTAAGGCATTCTATGAATATTTCGGAGAAATGTACGATGACCGGCTGAAAACTGTTCCGAAAGGATATCCGAAGGACTTTGAACATATCGATCTGCTTAGGTATAAAAGCTATATTGTTTCAAAGGCTTTGGACGAAGATCTAATATCAGGCGACAGGCTCCTGGAGGAAACCCTGAAAGCATTCCGCCTGATGCATCCCATGATCAGGTTCATTAATTACGCCCTGAAATGAGCTGCCCATTACAATGCCCCGGGTCTTTTAATCTCATTACTATACCGACCACAGCGAAGACTGTGACGGGGATTCTACCGCGCAGGTGTGAACAGATATGCAATAATATAATCTGATCGAATAGGATTGAATAAAAGAATTGATATTTTTAGATTGATTATTTTCAATGCATGATTGACTATCCAACGCCGAACCTGGAATTATATAGTGGCCCCGTATCCATTGCTGCTGCAAGCCTGGCATTTTTACTCTATTATTTTACCCTTGCCTCGAACCGGTTCAGCAGACACCTGAAGAATAAATTCACCGATACCGGGGCATCCATCCGTAAAATACTCTGCCAACGTCTTCTGGGAGCCATTCTGTTTGGCCTTATCCCCGTCCTGATTATCATCCTTGTCTATAAGAGGCCATTGAACCAGTATGGGTTTGCGGGTGATTATATTATGAAAAGCTTTCTCTGGTGGATTCCCATGGCTGCACTGATAGTGCTGATAAGTTATTATGGTGCCAGGAATAAAAAGAATCTTGAAATGTACCCACAGATAAGAGTGGAGCAATGGAACACGGGACTGCTGATTGTATCAGCTCTGAGCTGGGTAACATACCTTGCAGGATACGAATTCCTTTTCAGGGGCTTCCTGCTGTTTTCCTGCCTGGAGACATTCGGATACTGGCCGGCCATTATTATTAATGTTTGCCTGTATTCCCTTTTCCATGTGCATAAAGGGCCTCGTGAAGTTTTCGGTTCCCTGTTTGTCGGTTTTCTGCTCTGCTACCTGACCCTTTACCTGGGTTCCTTCTGGTTTGCCATATTCGTGCACGTTACCATGGCCCTTTCAAATGAATGGTTCTCGCTCGGATTCCAGCCAGAAATGAAGTTCATTAAAAAACACCGGAAAATTTGAAAACTGTACTTGTCACCGGTTCCACGGGCTATCTCGGCAGGAGGCTAGTTATGCGTCTTGCAAAGGAAGGGATCCGGGTGCATGCCCTTTACCGGGCGGAAGAAAAAATCCGTGGATGGGAACATGAAAACATCCGTTTTTTTAAGGGGACCATGGGGGATGAAGAAAGTATTGACCGTGCCATGCAGGGCTGCACGGAGGTTTATCACCTGGCGGCTTTTGCCTCGGTATGGACCAGGGATTTCGGAAATTTTTATGAAGAAAATGTTGGGGGAACAGTAAGATTGCTGGAATCGGCACTGAAGCAGGGTGTTAACAGGTTTGTGTTTACTTCGACAGCAGGAGTATTGGGGCCCTCGGGCGTAAACCCGAACACAGAAGAAAAACAATTCACCGGAAATTATTTTACACATTACGACCGGTCCAAGGCGGAGGCGGAAAAACGGGTACTTGAATATGCTTCCAGGGGATTGCATGCCGTTGTCGTGAATCCCACCAGGATCTACGGCCCAGGGGATCTGAGCAAAAGCAATGCGCTCACCGGAATAATAATTCGCTACCTGAAAGGCAGATGGAAGATAATACCCGGGGACGGGACCAGCATCGGGAACTATGTGTATGTGGATGATGTGGTGGAATGTCACCTGCTCGCCATGGAAAAGGGCCGGTCCGGCGAAAGATACCTCTGCGGTGGAGACAACGTTTCCTTTAATGAACTTTTTGAAACTCTGTCAGGGATATCCGGGGTGAAACGAAGGCTTATTAAAATACCTTTTGCGATAATGCTGATTATTTCCGGGGGATTCCTGGTACTTGCCTGGCTGACCGGGTGGAACCCGCCGATTACACCTGCATTTGTACGCAGATATAACCATAACTGGGTTGTTTCCAGCAGAAAGGCAGAAAAAGAACTCGGGTACAGTCCCCTGAGCTTTAAAGAAGGATTAAAACAAACTGTCAAATGGATCCGGAACTGAAATATACTCTGATAACAGGGGGAAGCCTCGGAATAGGGAAAGCCCTTGCCAGGGAATGTGCAGGCCGGGGCATGAACCTGCTTCTGGTGGCAAAGGACCAGGCCGAGCTGGAAGATGCTGCAAAAGAATTGCAGGCTGAATTTTCCGTGGAAGTGCATATTCTGCAGATCGACCTCAGGGAAGCGGACGCACCGCAAAAAGTACTGGACTGGTGCAAGCAAAACGGGTACAGGGTTGATATTTTAATGAATAATGCCGGCGTGGCAGGAACAAGTGCCTTCGACATATCTCCTCCCGAATACAGTGACGAGCGGATACTGGTGAACATACGGGCCCTTGTCCTGCTTACCCGATTGTTCCTTCCCGAACTCGGGACACATTCCAGGGCATATATACTTAACACGGGAAGCCTTTCGGCCTATTACCCCATAGCCTATAAAAGTGTTTATGCTGCCTCCAAGGCTTTTGTTCTGAGTTTTTCTCGGGCACTGAGAGAAGAACTGAGGGGAAGCCGGATCAGTGTTACCGTGGTAAATCCGAACGGGGTACGGACCAATGACGACGCCCATGACAGGATTGATAAGCATTCCTGGTTCGCAAAACGCTTTTTAATCCATGAAACAGGAAAGATTGCTAGAATATCCGTTGACCGGATGCTGAAGGGCAGGCTTGTCGTGGTCCCCGGGATTTTTAACCGTATACTCATACTTGTTTCACGTATGCTCCCGGCCGGATTTCGCGACAGGCAAACCTCCCGGATTATCCGCAAAGAACTTTCAGAATAGTTATATTTCAGTCACATTATATCGGGACTGTCGGAGATCGTTAAAGGGATTAATCCCCGAAGGTGCTGAACCCTGTCATGATATGAGTTTCCCTGTTGGAGAGGGTCATAACCGGGGTGCTAGCCCTGTTGAGAAGCTGATGTGTTAAAGTGCTCATGAAGTTAAGGCTCTTCGATTGCTCCCTCATTATAGTGATCATTTCCCCTTCAACCGAATTGGCATAAACAACGATCAGGTCAATAATGTTATCGCCCAGCAAGAATTTGGTCTTATAACTGACGCCCTGAGCCCTGAAATAACCGGCTGCCTGTTTGGCGTAGGCTTTCAGGCGCTGCGTGATCTTTTTCCCCTTGGAGTTGCTTACGGTAATGATATGTACTTCCGCCCCGAACAGTTTGGCCAGCTCGGCTGTGAATGGAACCTTCTGGCGGGTATCTATGGTAATATCTATGGGCATTATAATCTTGGTGATCTGCTTCGGGATATTCCGGGTCCTGGTTGTCAGAACAGGTTTCTCCGTGGCTGATATGATCTTGAATGCATTGCTTCCTATAAAAAATTCCTCGAATCCCGATGCTCCGTGAGTGGAAGCCACAACTATTGAGTCCTTGTAGGATTCCACCTGGTTTACAACCTCCTTGAATATCTTTCCGGATTTGATGATGTATTTCAGCGATGAATCATTCCCGAGCTTTGCCTGGTATTTTGGGACCAGCTCCCTGAACTTCTTTTCGGCCCAGGCCTTTTCTTCCTCAAAATGCCCCGGGCTATTGTAATCAGAGCTTTTCTTCTGGACATATACCAGCTGAACATGCATTTTGGTTTTTGCTGTGAAAAGCATGGCCAGATCAATTCCCGAAAGAGAATCCTCAGAGAAATCAATTGGGATCACAATATTATTCATGGCAATGGTAGTTGATGATGTAGCTAATTTAAGAAATAATTTGTTTTCAAACCTCCGGCCGGCACCCCGATTATTAACGTTCCCTGCAGAGTGATTTATTTATTACTTTTACTCACCGGGATAATCAAATCCATTTACACATGACAAAGGTAGTTGCAGGGATTGATATAGGAGGTACTTATACCAAATTCGGTATCGTGGATAAAGCCGGAAAAGTCTATGCGGACGATTCCATTTCCACGGATAATCATACTGATATTAACATGTACCTGGAAGAGCTTGGCGGATCGATTGAAAAACATATGAGTCAGCCAGGTATGAGTTTTGAATTACTGGGAATTGGTGTGGGTGCTCCAAATGCCAATTATTACAGCGGGGCTATTGAACATGCACCGAACCTGAACTGGAAAGGGATCATTCCACTGGCCAGTCTGCTTGGCACACGCTTTGGTGTTCCCGTTGCCATTACCAACGATGCCAATGCAGCCGCCCTGGGGGAAATGATGTATGGCAGTGCAAAAAACATGAAGAATTTCATCGTGATCACCCTGGGCACCGGCCTTGGAAGCGGCTTGGTAGTCAACGGGGGAGTGGTTTACGGGCACGACGGCTTTGCAGGTGAACTGGGTCATGTCAACGTTTATGAGGACGGGCGGCATTGCGGATGCGGGAGAAAGGGATGCCTGGAGACATATGTTTCTGCCACCGGCATAAAACGTACTGTATACGAATTGCTGGCAAGGCGTAATGATGAGAGCGAACTGAGATCAATCCCGTTTAAAAAACTGACGGCAAAAAATATTTCACGTGCAGCGGAAAAGGGAGACCAGATTGCACTCAAGGCCTTTGAGATGACCGGCAGAGTCCTGGGGAAAAGCCTGGCGGATGTAGTGGCACTGTTCAGTCCGGAGGCAATTTTTCTTCTTGGGGGACTCGCAAAGGCCGGAGACCTGATCTTCAAACCGGTAAAAGCCCATATGGAAAAGAATCTGTTGATAATCTTTCGCGATAAGGTAGCGATTCTTCCATCGGGACTCGGAAAACAGAATGCTGCCGTCCTTGGAGCAGCAGGACTTATCTGGAAGGAACTCCTGGATTAATTCTCAGCAGTTCCATTTCAACCTGCATACTGCCGGTTACTGACCCGGGCACACGTCCCAATTTCAATCACCTGTCCCTGTTTCAGCCATACGTCCCCGCTTCAGTTACCATACCGACTTCAGATACCCTGGTCTCAGTCCGGGGATTCAGGATCTTCGGTCATTTCTGTTTCTTCCTGGCCTGCTTCGTCCG
>CBFDEE010000202.1:0-5408 GCA_965603745.1 uncultured Bacteroides sp.
ATATTTTTGGTTTCGGAGTTACCCTGTTTGATAGTTGCCAGATACATTCAAAATCCGGCAACTATATTACAGCTGCTTCAACTCCTCAATACTATGAATTCGGACAGGTCTTCAAAAATTGCAGATTAACTGCCGGTCCGGGTATAAGCGGAATATCTCTTGGCAGGCCCTGGTATGATTGGGCAAATACTATGTTTTACGAATGCTGGATGCCAGCTTCTATCAAACCCGAAGGTTGGTCACCATGGAGCGGGGGTCGGGAAAATACATGCATTTACAGGGAATATAATTGTTCTGGTCCCGGTTCTGATACAAACAACAGGGTTGAATTTGCACAGCAACTGGATCCGTCGAAAGCCTCACGATATAATATTGATACCATTTTTGCTGCAAGTAATTTTCCATCTGACATGGGCTATGATGTAGATACCAATGAATTTATGCACATGCGCCGCCGGCAGGAGGCATCCGGCTACCCTGCCCGTGCTGATACAATTATTTTTGCCGGAAGAGAAGATTTATATGCCAGCGGCGATTCGTTTCCGCCTTATCCTGCTGAAAACTGGTCGCCTGAATTCCACCAGGAAGTATTTGATCTGGTTAATAAGTATACAGTACCATTTATGGATTCAGTAAATGGTAAATTTTCGGTTGCAGGTATTCATTTAAACAATAATCCTATCCCGGATTTCAAAGAAGAAACCTTAGAGTACGTGGTTGAACTCGACGATACAATCACAGTTATGCCGGCTGTTGCTGTGATAGGAGAAAATTTGAGCGTCGGGGTGAAATATCCTGAGCAACTTCCTGGTGAAGCAATAATTAACATTTCATCGAGAGATAAAGTTATTGCATCAGATTATAAAGTTTATTTATCGCAGGACTCTGCTTATTGGGATGCAGATCTTTATATGGTGATCACTAATTGGAAAGATACCCTGGAAATAACGCCCGGAATTTATTCATATGATATCACTCTGCCAGCAGGAGACGCAAAAATCATATTCATGTCGGTAAAAACAAAAGTTCCGGGACAGAAATATACCAAGGAATTACCTGAGGAATACCCGGGAATTGCCACTATTGTGGTTACTGCCCTTGATGGTGTAACTATTAATACTTATAATTTGAATATATTGTATCCTGTAGGTTTGACTGATACGGAAGCCAATTCAATTGACATACAGGTAGTTAATCCCTCCCGGAGCCATCTTCTGATCCTTAACGAGGGAGAAAAAATTTTGAATGCCGAGATCAGCATTTTTGATTTAAGCGGCAGAACACTTTTTTCAAAAGAAATAAGTAATCTGGCTCATGGGATCAATGAAACCGGTATTAATATATCCGGCCTGAATAAAGGAATTTATATGTTTAGTATCAGTGCAAATGATAAAAAACATACAGGGAAGTTTATCAAAGCAAATCAATAAATAAAGGGAGAGTATTGATTTCTTCAGGCAGGTGCGTACTTGATCGCCGAGCCGTCCCATTCCGGGGCATTGCGGATGGCTTCTGGGACCTGCTCTGGGCTTTCCACCACGGTCCATATGTCCGTGTGGATCTTCCGCATGAACTGCTCTTCCACCATGCGGTCAAGCATTTCAAGGAAAGGATCGAAGAAGTTATTGGTGTTGATGATGATAATGGGGACCAGCACCTGCCCCAGCTGTTTCAGGGTGATCATTTCGAGGAGTTCCTCCAGGGTACCCACTCCACCGGGAAGGGCTATGAATGCATCGACATTTTCTGCCAGCCTTTTCTTTCTCTCATGCATATCGTTTACGATCAGTATGTCCTCCAGGCCGGTATGGTTCCATCCCTGTTCCACCATGAACCGGGGTATGATTCCCCGGATGGATCCCCCGGATTGCATCATGCTGTCTGCCAGAGCGCCCATCAGTCCCACGGCACCGCCTCCGTAATTGGCAGCAATACCCTCCCTGCAGAGGATACTGCCAAGCCTGCCGGCTGCCTCTAAATAACTGCCGTTAACTTTAGCGCTGGATGCACAGAATACAGAAACGCGCCGATGGATCATACAATGTTTTAGAGGATTGCTTCAAGCTTGCTGACAAGGTTGCTCTTGGGTACCGCTCCTACCTGCTTGTCAACGACATCACCGTTTTTAAAGAAAAGCACGGTGGGGATATTGCGGATCCCGAATTTGGTTGTAACTCCGGGATTGCTGTCCACGTCGAGTTTGCCTACAACAGCCTTGTCTGCAAAATCATTCCCTATTTCTTCGACGATGGGACCAACCATGTGGCAGGGACCACACCACTCTGCCCAGAAGTCAACAATCACGGGCTTATCTGATTTGAGAACCACTTCGTCAAAATTCTTGTCTGTAATTTCAAGTGCCATAGTAATACCTGTTTGTAGTGTTGCTAAATAATCCGGTTAATCAACCCGGGTTTTTGTGTTATGATTCGGCAAAAATAAATTTAATTCCTTAAACCATTTGTTAATTTAATTTAAAATCTATCTCCGGCTGTTCTTCCAGGAATTTAAGAAGATCATTGCTGAGACTGATCTTTTTATTTCTTGAGAACATTTCAATATATATGTTATCTTCCCGGTCGTGTACCATGATCTTCAGCCGCGCCGAGCCCTGCTTCTGATCGGCATATTTGTCTATTTCATTGATGATCTGCTCATCGATGCTTTTCAGCGGAAGGGTCACCACCAGGCTTTTTATCATATCCTCACGGACATCGGCAAGCATCCGGATCTCCCTTACCTTCAATTCGTAATCCACCGTGCCGTTGTTAAAGGGGCGGGGCTGTACCAGTCCCCGGATCAGTAGGGCATAACCGGGTGTGAAATAGTTCTGGAAGGCAATGTAATCCTTGTTAAACAACATCAGCCTGAAGGAATCGGTGTAATCTTCTATGAAGATCTGTCCGTATGGCTTGTTATTCTTCGTATGTGCCTGCTTGTGCGTTTTTACGAGTCCCGCGATCATCACCTCCTGCCCGTTCAGGTTGCTCAGGTTATCCAGGTCCGCCAGGCTGTGGGTGCAAAAATGTTCGATTTCGAGTTTATAGGTGTCGAGGGGGTGGGCGGACAGGTAGATACCGATCAGCTCCTTTTCCATATCAAGCTTTTCCAGTTTTGGCCATTCTTTTTCGATGGTGATCATTGGCTTCGAGATCTGAAGATCGCCGGATTCCCCGAAAAGTGATTGCTGGGAGGCAGATGATTCTGTCTGGAACTTGTTCCCGTACCGGATGAGCTGTTCAATGAAACTTATCTCCCGTGCATCCTTTCCGAAATACTGTCCCCGTTTGATCTCTCCAAGGCTGTCGAATGCTCCCGATCCTGCAAGTGCCTCCATGCTTTTCTTGTTGACTGCCTGAAGGTCGACCCTTTCCACGATCGAGTGTACATCCCTGAATGCCCCGTTCTGGTCCCGCTCACTGATGATCCTTGAGGCAGCCGATTCTCCCAGTCCTTTTATGGCCCCGAGCCCGAAGCGGATATTCCCCTCCTGGTTAACCGTAAACTTGATGCGGCTTTCGTTTACATCCGGTCCCAGTACCGAAAGGCCCATCCGCTTGCATTCGTTCATGAACTGGGTTATCTTCTTTATGTCCGAGATATTGCGGCTCAGGACCGCAGCCATGAATTCGGCCGGATAATGGGCTTTCAGCCAACCTGTCTGGTAAGAAACCAGGGCATAGCATGTGGAGTGGGACTTGTTAAATGCATATTCGGCAAACGCTTCCCAGTCTTTCCAGACCTTATCGGCAGTCTTTTCCTGGATACCATTGGCCGCACAGCCTTCAAGAAATTTTTCCTTGAGCTCGTCCATCATCCTGCGCTTTTTCTTGCCCATGGCCTTGCGGAGTGAGTCTGCCTGTCCCCCGCTGAATCCCGCCATCTCCTGTGAGAGAAGCATGACCTGCTCCTGGTAGACCGTGATTCCGTAGGTATCTTTGAGCAGCTTTTCCATGACGGGGAGGTCGTACCGGATCTGCTCCGTGCCGTGCTTACGGTTGATAAAGCGGGGTATGTATTCCATGGGACCCGGGCGGTAGAGTGCATTCATGGCGATAAGGTCCTCGAAACGGTTGGGCTTGAGTTCCCTCAGGTAGCGCTTCATCCCGTCCGATTCAAACTGGAACAGGCCGGTCGTTTCACCCCGGCTGTAAAGCTCAAATGTCTCCCTGTCATCCAGGGGTATTTTGTTGATGTCGATGTCGGTTCCTTTTGAAAGCCTGATCAGCTCCACCGCATCCTTGATGATCGAAAGGGTTTTCAGTCCCAGGAAATCCATCTTCAGCATACCCACATCTTCGACATGTTTCCCATCAAACTGGGTAACCCAGAGGTCGGTATCCTTCGATTTGCAGATTGGGATATGGTCTATCAGGTTATCCTTCCCTATGATGATGCCGCATGCATGCAGTCCCGTATGCCGCACACTTCCCTCGAGGGTTTCGGCGTACTTCAGGGTGCGCTGCGCCAGATCCGTTCCCCTGGTTTTAACATCACTGAGTTCCTTAACTTCCTTGTAGGCCTTGTTCAGGGTGGTGCCGGGACGCTCGGGGACAAGCTTGGCCAGCCTGTCTGCTTCCGGGAGGGGCAGTTTTTCGATCCGGGCCACATCCCTTATGGCCATTTTTGCCGCCATGGTACCGAATGTTATGATGTGGGCGACCTTGTCCTTCCCGTATTTGTCAACTACGTATTTCAGCACTTCTTCACGGCCGTCCTCGTCAAAATCGATATCAATATCCGGCATCGAAATCCTGTCCGGGTTCAGGAAACGTTCGAACAGCAATCCGTACTTGATCGGGTCAACATCCGTAATGTGTGTGCAGTAGGCCACCACTGAACCCGCCGCACTTCCCCGGCCGGGTCCCACGCTCACATCCATCTCCCGGGCGGCATTGAGAAAATCCTGGACGATCAGGAAATATCCGGGGAAGCCCATACCCTTGATAACCCCGAGTTCATAATCGATCCTTGCCTTCAGGTCTTTCGTGATTACTTTATACCTTTCCTCGGCCCCCTTGTATGTGAGATGCCTGAGGTAATCATCCGCGTTCTCAAATTCCTCAGGAATAGGAAAATCAGGCATGATAGGATTGTGGTTCAGGTTGTAGGTCTCGATCTTATCTACGATCTCACGGGTATTGCTGAGGGCCTGTGGGATATCTGAGAAGAGTTCTGCCATCTCCTCCCGGGTCTTGAACCATTCCTGCTTAGTATACCTCAGGCGGGTGGGATCGTCAAGGTCCTTCCCCGTATTCAGGCAGATCAGGCGGTCATGAGCCTCCGCATCCTCCTGGTTTATGAAATGCGCATCGTTGGTGGCGATCAGCTTGATCCCCTTTTCAAGGGAGATCTTCACCAGTCTCTCATTGACAATTTTCTGTTTGGCTAGGGTATCATTGTCAAAT
>CBFDEE010000203.1:0-5355 GCA_965603745.1 uncultured Bacteroides sp.
GGAAGGGGAGATGCAGTACTGGCTGTTCAAGGGCGACAATGAGCTTTTCATCACTATGGGAGCCGTAATATGGGCGTATGATATTATCTGGGTCCTGGTCAGGGGTAGCAATAATAAAAAATTCCTGAAGGAGCTGGATAGGGGATCGGACTTTACCATAGGTTATTATGACGGGGGATTCACCATGAAGTATGCCCTGACTTTTTAATCAATACACTGCAACGAGCCCTTCCCCGGTCATTTTCCAGACCTCACCTGCAATCTCGTGCTTCCAGAGTTCATCTACGGTCTTTACACTGTTCAGGAAAAACTTCGTGTTCCTGTTCAGGCGGATAAACTTTCCTTCGGGTACCCGGACGGATACAACCGTTCCGGGAGCCCTCCATTTATCTGGCTTTACAAGGCTGAAGTAAGGATCCAGGATAAGTTCAGAAGATTCCTGCTCCCAGTCATAATGCAGTTTTGCTGCGTTCAGGACCGATTCCGCATCGTTCCGTCCCTGTGAACTCTTGCGGAGAGACATTTCCCACTCATCCGGGTCGCCCGGTTGAATGTCCAGGTCTATTTTCCCGTAAATCCTGTCATGCGTGGAAAGAATGTACCAGTCATCGTCATAACTATAGTACCAATCATCCGAGAATCCCTCTATCCCCGGATCGGCATTAATACGTACTACAAGGGTATCTGAGGGAAATTCCTCCAGCTTATAGGTTGTGGATGAGCGTCCGTGATCCATGAAATGAAAGCCTTCAAAAGCAGCCATGGATACCAGGAAAATAAGGCTCAGGATCCAGAGAACAAGTGCCGTGAGACCGATCATCCTGTCATTTGCCTTGAAGCGGAACATCATTTTTATGCCGGCATAAATCAGTGCAATGATCGGGATGACAATGGTAAAAAACAGGGCTATTGTAATAAGTGTAAGGTTCGTCGGATCACCGAAAATGCCGAACACTTCTGTAAATGAATGAAAGTCAGAACCGAAGAAATTTACGGGGAAAATGGTGCTGCTGAAAAAGAACCCGATTGACAGGGCGCTCAGGGTTACCAGTCCCCCGATAATCAGTGCAAAACCAATGGCAAACAGAATAACCTTCAGGATGATCAGGATAAACTGTCCGAATGCATGAAATATCTCATCCAGGACGTTTTTGGTCTTTTTCATTCCATCGGATTCCTTAACCTTCTCATAACCCTCTTTCACGTTTTCCTTCACCGTCTCATATTCTTCCTTAATGGTCTTCTCAATATTCGATACGGTCACCTTTTCTCCCCGCATCTCAAGTTTTTCCGCTACAGTCATGGCCTTGGGCACGGCTATCCACAGTACGATGTAAAGAATGAATATGAGACCTCCTCCGGTGGCAAAGAAAAGTATCACCCAGAGTAAACGCATCAGCCAGTTCTCAATGCCGAAGTATGCACCGAGCCCGGAACATACGCCCCCGATGGCCATGTTATCCGGATCCCGGTAAAGTTTCCTGGTTTTTTTGCCGTTGGCACTTCTCCTGCTTTGTTCCTCTTCTGCCGCCTCATCCTCATCGAGGATGTCTTCGGGTGTGCCCATGATGCTGATTATGTTCCTGACATCCTCAATCGTTATCACCTGCTTTTTTTCACTGATTTTCTCCTGGAACAGTTCTGCAATCCGTGATTCTATATCCCCGATTATCTCATTCCCTTCCTCGGTGTCCCTGAACCGCTTGCTGATTGAATCCAGGTAGTCTTTCAGGACCTGGTATGCGTCATCATCCAGGGTAAATATCTGACCGCTTAGGTTAATTTTAATAGTCGTTTTCATATTTCTTATTTAGTTGTTTTCTTGCTCGTGTTTAACATGTTTACGGCTTTCACAAGGTCTTTCCAGGACCGGTGCATCTCCTCCAGGAATTTCTTCCCTTCATCCGTAATATTATAATACTTACGGGGAGGTCCCTGGGTAGATTCTTCCCAGCGGTACCCCAGGAGTCCGGCGTTCTTCTGCCGGGTAAGAAGAGGATACAGGGTCCCTTCTACCACGATCAGCTTCGCCTCCTTCAGCTCCTTGATAATATCGGATGCGTAGGCGTCATTTTTTGAAAGGACGGAGAGGATGCAGTATTCCAGGATACCCTTTCTCATCTGTGCTTTGGCGTTTTCTACATTCATGCTGTAAATCTTTCTGCTTGTTTTTATAATTCTATATAGAGCCTCAAATCTCCAAGACTGCAGGTCCCGGGATGATCTGCCCGGTCATTTTCAGGGGATTTTTCATTGCCCGGGGAATAGATGTCCCGGACCGGCGTAAAGTCTGCTGCTTCCTGGGGAACCGGACCTGCAATCTCGGATACATAAATCCCCGCAATACTGAAGATGACCAGGATTAATGCTAACTTTAAACGTATCATTTTTTTCAGAATACTATACATAACAAGTAAATATCCATTGCAAAGATATAAAATAAATTTAGTACTATGCAATACATAGTATTATAATTTTAGTAAACTTTTTCGTGGTGCATTCATAATAATTTGAATAACAGTCAATTAACTAGCAATATTTTTTTGATATTTTTTCGAAAAAAATTATGAAACAGGGAGTTTTACTTAAAATGCAGGCTGAATCGGGGGATGAGGTAAGCTATTATCTTACGCTTGGAACGGACAGGATAAAAATGAATTCCCTGCTGGGGAAGCCCGTGGCGTTTAACTACCTAGGTACTATCCACTGCATCCGGTGCGGAAAAGTAACAGGAAAATCCTTTGCCCAGGGATACTGTTATCCCTGCTTTACAACTGCCCCCGAAACAAGTGAATGCGTTCTGAGGCCCGAGCTATGCAGGGCACATGAGGGTGTGTCAAGGGATATGGACTGGTCCAGGGATCATTGCCTGCAGGATCATTTCGTATACCTTGCCCTGACCAGTGGACTGAAAGTCGGGGTGACTCGCTCTTCACAGGTTCCTGTACGATGGATTGACCAGGGAGCCCTGATGGCCATTCGACTGGCCAGAACCCCGAACCGCTTCCTGGCTGGAAGGATAGAGGTGGCTCTTAAAGCGCATATGAGTGACAGGACAAACTGGAGGAATATGCTGACCAATAATATAGACGGTGATATTGATCTGCGCAGGGAAAAAGAAAGGGCGGCCGGTTTACTCGATTCCGGATTGTCGGAATATATCACAGAGGATGACGAAATAACAGAGATCAGGTATCCGGTCATGCAGTACCCCCAAAAAGTAAAAAGCCTCGGGTTTGACAAAACAAAATTCATTGAAGCTGTCTTAACGGGAATCAAAGGGCAATACCTGATATTTGAGGACGGATCGGTATTGAATATCCGGAAGCACGGAGGCTACCTTGTAGCCATGGAATTTTAGAAGTTTTTGGGATTTGGTGGCATCAGGACAGGTTTTATTTATAAATTTGGTTAGCCTGTAAACTTTACATCCTATGAATATCCGGCATTTAACAAGCCTCCGGGCTGCGTTGCTCTTTTTTATTTTAACGATATTTCCTGCCATATACCTGAGCGCCGATGATCCCGACCAGCTGCTCCAATGGTACATCGAGACCGGGTCAAATGAGTATGCTGAAAAAATACGGGAACAGTA
Source organism: uncultured Bacteroides sp. (assembly GCA_965603745.1). GTDB lineage: Bacteria > Bacteroidota > Bacteroidia > Bacteroidales > SM23-62 > SM23-62. Next base: position 3,596 of record CBFDEE010000203.1, read on the forward strand.
TCCGGAAAGCCCGCATGAAAAATTCTGCAATGCCTGGGAATACCTCAATGCGAATAATGCCCTTGCCAGGGAGCTGGCCGGGGAACTGGCAGAGGGTCATCCTGATTTTGCACCCGCTCATTTTGCCCTCGGAACTATTCTGGCAATAGGGTACGGGGAATATTCTGAGGCTATAGGAAGCTTTGACAGGAGTATCGAACTTGATCCCGGATGTATCTATTCATACAGGAACCGGGGGATAGCAAAGATCGGCCTGCAGGATTATGCGGGAGCCAAAGAAGATTTTGAGCATCTGATGAAATTAAAAAGGGGTTATGCAGAGGGATTTCTCCTGAGAGGCGTGGCGAATCACGGACTGGGTGATGAGGAGGCAATGAAGGCAGATTTTGAGATAGGTCTGCAGCTTGATTTTCAGTCCCTCTCAAGGATCCCCGGTGACCTGGCTGAAGAAGCGATGGATGAAGCCATAGAATCGGCTCCAGACAATGCCATATATTACTATGCACGCGGTTATGCAAGTTTTGTTAAAGGAAATTACCGTTCTGCCGGAACAGATTTCGGCAAGTGCATCGAGCTGGTACCGGGAAGCTCCGATTTTTATAAGTATTCCGGGGCGAGCAAGATGCAGTATGATGATTTTGAAGGGGGACAAAAAGACCTGAATTATGCCCTGAGCGCTAATCCCGATGACCCGGAAACATATTACTTCCTGGGGATCCTCATGAATGACTTCCTGAAACAACCGACCATGGCCCGGGAGTATATGAATCTCGCGATCGGGCTCGATGAAAGCAATGAGCTGTATTATTATGAAAGGGCCAAAGCCGCTTTCCGGATGATGGATTACGAGGAAGCACGCAACGATATTAACAGGGCCCTTTTACTGGATTACAGGAAGGGAGATTTCTATGCACTTCGTGGGAATATTAAAATGAAAACAGGCACTCCGCCGGAAGACTACTGCCCGGACTATGCAAAAGCAGTTGAATGGGGCACCACGTACAACCTGAAAAGGGTAATGAAAAAATCATGCAGGGAATGATCCGGGGATCAGGAAATCAAACCTGGGGATGAGGAAATCTTACCGGGGAACCAGACCGGGGAATACGGTTCCTTCAGCGAAGATGTTCTGTCGGCAGGACTTCAATTTTCAGATCCTTACCCCTATTACAATAACATCATCGATCTGCTGGGAGTTGTAGGAAACAGTCCAGTCATTGAAAGTATCGTTGAGGATCTCCTTCTGTTCCTCCATAGGTTTCTGATGGATACTGAGGAATAATTCCTTCAGTTTACGGATCATGAACTTTTTATTTTTTGGTCCCCCGAACTGATCCTGGAAGCCATCGGAGAAAGTATAAAGCACATCTCCCTTCATTGCGTCCATTACATGGTTCTCAAAAGGTTCCCTGGCGCGTGCATGAATTCCAATAGGCATGCGGTCCGCCTTAACCTGGATAATTTTATTATCGCGGATCAGGATCAGGGAATTGTTAGCCCCGGCAAATTCGATTTTCATATTTTCATGATCGATGATATGCAGGGCGATATCCATGCCGTCCTTTTGCTCCCCTTCCTCACCTTTCTGTTTGAGGGCAGCTATAACTTCGGCACGCAGTTCATCCAGGATCTGGGCAGCGGAAATATTGTCATTCCCGCTCACGATGTTATTCAGGAAAGCTACTCCCAGCATACTCATGAAGGCTCCCGGTACCCCATGGCCTGTACAATCAGCTGCCACGGTTATGGTCTTCCCGTCA
>CBFDEE010000204.1:0-5316 GCA_965603745.1 uncultured Bacteroides sp.
ACTAAGCGCTCTAGAGCCTTGCGGAAACAAACATAGGTATCTTCGATCTTTTCATCAAGCCAGAGAAGGTATGCGTCAAATTTTTTTTCTTCCAGGGCCATCTGCTTAAGGACCATGTAGTCATCCTTCAGATTTGCACGGTGAGGCCTTGTACGGTTCTGGAGCAGCATGATCTTATAGATTTCCTTTCCATTTTCATCCTCGGTCTTGAAAGGATCGGTGATCTCACCAATGTTCATGTCACGCAGGGCAACAAACTCGGCGGTCTGGAGGTCATCCATCCCGAATTCGGTGGTATTGTCCAGCGGGTTCACCATGATCCCGCCGTTCACTGCCGTATTCTTGTCCTGTGACCAGACCCTGGCCGCAAGTTCAAAGCTCACTGTATCCGAACGGATAAGCATGGCAAGACTGTCAAGTTTTTTCGTTGTATTTGTAATGCTTTCCGGTTCTATCCTTGGTTTCATGAGTATATGCCTGGTATTCACCCTGTCTTCCCTTCGCTCGATCAGCTGGATGATGTGGAAACCAAAAGATGATTCCACAATGGTGGAAATCCCTCCTTCCTTGAGACTGAACGCTGCTTTCGCATAGGCTGGATCCATTTCTCCCTTTCCCATGAAACCTATCTCACCTCCCTTTGGTGCACTGGGTCCTTCGGAATACAGAACGGCCAGTGTGGTAAATTTCTCTCCCTCCAGGATTCGTTTTCTAAGATTCAGCAACTGCTGTTTGGTTTCAAATACCGCTTCTTCTTTTACCTCCGGGTACATCGTGATCTGGCTGATCTCTATCTTGGAATCGATAAAGGGTATGCTGTCCCTGGCAAGACTGTTATAATAATCCTTTACCTCCGAGGGGGTCACAGTCACGTTCGCGCTTATGGTTCCCTGCATCCGCCTTGTAAGGATACTCTCCCTTACGGATTTCCGCATATCCCCCTTGATCTGAAGGATGCTTTTTCCGAAATATTCTTCAAGCGCTTCCTGGGAACCGATCATCCCGATGAAGTATTGCAGCCTGCCATCAAGTTCCATTTCCACTTCACTTTCAGATACTACCACACTGTCAATCCGGGCCTGGTTCACCAGCAGCTTCTGGGAAAGGAAATCCTCAAGTACCCCGCATTTGGCATCTCCGGGCATGGGGATACCCTGGGCCCTGTTCTGGAGATACTGTGTCTCGATGTCGGACTGGAGGATCCTGTATTCACCTACAACGGCTACGATCCTGTCGAGCATCATCTGCCCACTGGCAATTCCCGGGCCAATAATGGACAGAACTGACAGGAAGATTGTTCGTTTTATTAATTTAATCATTTGCATTCGGATCCTCTGCTTTTTGAACGGTATACTTAATAAACGGTAAAATCTCCCCTGTTTAATGCATCCATATATATATTATTCTCCAGGTCATTGACAAACTGGACTTTACGCTTGTTCAGGATGATGGTTCTGATTTTTCCTTCCACATACGGAAGAGGGGCAACCGATCCGGCCAGCTGATACTCCCTGATACTCACAAGGTAACGGTAAATCGAATCCTGCTGCTCAATATACCTGTTGTATCTCAGGTAACGTTCCGGGCTCCGGATCTCATTTGGCAGTTCACGTGTGATGCTCTCAAAAGTTACCCAGTCCTCGTTAAAATAGTCGTATTTAGCGGCATACTGGTAGCAATAGCTCTCCAGCTGCTGAAAATCCTCCTCCCTTTCCGATCTGTAAAGTTGCCTGATCAGGTAGAGGTTGGGAGCGTCGGACGGGAGTTTGATAAACAGGCATTTAACAATATGATTATCCAGGCTGAAATTCGAGGGATTTTCATCATAATATGCCTGTACCTCATCCGGGGTAATGACTGTATCCAGTTTCTGGGCGACAAGACTCTGTTCATATTTATAGATCAGAAGGGAGGAACGGTATTCATCCAGTTGCTGCGAGACGTCCTTCTGCTCCTCCGTGAGATTCAGCTCGGCCTTCTGAAGGATCAGCTGTTTTTTTACCCATTTGGCGACAAAGTTCTGCAGAATGAGCACGCTGTCTGAGGAGGATACATTTTCCGGGAAAATATCTTCGATATCCGACAGGTACAGGTTCTCCCCGTAAGCCTGGGCCAGGGGTTTTTCCCTGTTCCGGTTATCAAGGGTGTTGCAGGCGATTAGCCCGGTCAACAGAACCAGCAGGTATCCTTGTCTCAGCATATGCACATCATTCGATCCCGGATAAGAGCTCCTCGTTGACCTTAACGGGATATTTCATCCGAAGGGATTCTATCCATTTCTTTTCCAGGTAATTCTGGTAATCGGCGGTTATAAGTCCCCTGCATTCATCCATCTCTTTTGCGGATGGTTTAAGCACTTTATTATTAACGAGGAATAAGGACTTCCCGTCTTTGGTCTGCACTTCCGAAAGCCTGTCCTTCGACCAGTCCATGTTTTCGATCAGACTGTGATCGCCTGCCTCCAGCAGCCGGTTTTCAAAAACAAGGCAGCTGCTGTCGGCGAATTCTTTGAATGCCTTTGACTGGATCTGTTCCGCTCCAAGTTTCTTGTTCTTCGGGTTACCCAGCAGCTCCCTGGCATATGCTGCAACCTCTTCGTCCCTGCAGGTGTAAAGGGTGGCGTCCATCCTTTTCTCCCATTTATAATCGTTTTTGTGCTCCTTGTAGAAGGCTTCCAGTCCCACAGTATCTTCCACCGCCTTTGACCAGACCATCTGGTCGGTCAGGTCAAAAAGAAGAATACCGTCATGGTATTCCTGCACCAGGTGCCTGAATTCGGGGTATTTGCCGGGTAGCTGGTCTTCCTCATATTGAAGGACCTGTTCTTCGACGAATTGCTTATATTTTGTATTCACAAGGACCTCTATGCTGATACTGCGCCCGCCCTGGTTAGCCGCCAGGTAGTCGGCAAAGGACTTCTGCGGTATTTCCCGGTCCCCGATGGAAAAAAGTGTGTTATCCAGGTGTGAGGCTCCAGCGGCATCCCATCTTCTGGCAAAAATACTTGTATCAACCATGTCATAGAATACCTGCAGATTCTCCAGATATTCAATGAAATTATTATTTTTCTTGATCCTTTCGATCATGGCTGCCTTGCTGTAAACATTCCGGTCGGATTTTGTAACATTGCTCTGCAGATCAGCCCTGACCGCTTCAAAATCATCGTATGTCTTTGTGTTGAGGAGCTTGATGATGTGCCAGCCGAACGAAGTCCGCACCGGTTCCGATACATCCCCCTTCTGCTGCAGGGCAAAGCTTGCTTCCTCGAATTCGGCTACCATCCGGCCGGTTCCGAACCATGGCAGTTCTCCGCCACGTCCGGCCGATCCACGGTCTTCCGAATACTTCCTGGCCATTTCATCAAATTCTATTCCTGCTTCCAGGCTGTCATAGTACTGTTCTATTTTAACCTTTGCCCCGACCTTTTCTTCATCCGACATGGATTCCGGTACCATGACCATAATATGGGCTACCTGCACTTCTCCGCGGGCGGGCCTTTCATCCGTTTTTTTGATGATGTGGTATCCGAATCTTGTTCTGACAGGCATTGAAACCTCTCCTTTCGGAGTGTTGTAACAGCCGGTTTCGAAGGGATAGACCATACGGAAAACCGTGAACCACCCGAGATCGCCGCCATTGTTTTTAGCCGAGGGATCATCAGAATGTGCCCTGGCTACGGTCCCGAAATCTTCCCCTGCAATTAGCTTTTCCCTGATCTCCAGGGCCTTTGTATATATGAGGGCGGTATCTTCGGGACTTGCATAATCATTCATCCGGATCAGGATATGGCTTATCCGGACCTCTTTCTGTGCCCTTTCGAATGCTTCCTTGACAAGTGCCTCAACTTCCTCCTGGTCGGAGAGATAGGGTTTGGCCAGCTGTTTTCTATATCCGTTGAATTCGGTGATGAAGGATGCGGTGGTATCCAGACCCATCTCCTCGGCCTCTATAACCTTCAGTTTGAAATTGATGAAGAGTTCGAGGTATTCCTCAACGGTTTGCTGTTCCAGCGATGTATTGCTGTTATTCTTGTTATATATTCTTTCAAATTCCCCCACGGTGACCTCACGGTCGTGGATCGTCATAAGTATTTCCTTATCCTTATCCTGGGCATTAACAAGCGGTGTGGTAAAAAGTAAAGCCAGAATGTAATAGTGCAATGTCTTCATTTTGTACTGTTTTGGTTATAATGTTAAACAAACGGGTAAGTCCCGCAATATATTACCTGCTATAATTTGGCGCCTCCCTGGTGATGGTTACATCGTGCGGGTGGCTTTCAATGATACCGGAATGTGTAATCTTCACGAACTGGGCATTTTGGAGCTGTTCGATCGTATGAGTACCGCAGTACCCCATCCCGGCTCTCAGTCCCCCGATCAACTGGTATACAACCTCCGAAAGGGTTCCCTTGTATGGAACCCTGGCGGCGATGCCCTCGGGCACCAGTTTATTTATATCGTCTTCCACGTCCTGGAAATACCTGTCCTTGGATCCTTTCTGCATGGCCTCGATGGATCCCATTCCCCTGTACGATTTGTATTTACGCCCGTTGTAAATAATGGTTTCTCCAGGGGACTCTTCAACTCCTGCAAAAAGCGAGCCGGTCATGATGGAATGGGCACCTGCCGCTAGCGCTTTCACGATATCTCCTGAATACCTTATGCCCCCGTCGGCGATAACCGGGACGCCTGATCCCCTGAGGGCCTTGGCCACATCAAAGATGGCCGTAAGCTGTGGTATCCCCACACCGGCGATGACACGAGTTGTGCAGATGGACCCGGGACCTATGCCTACCTTTACTGCATCCGCACCGGCTTTGACCAGGTCCTTTGCCGCTTCGGCCGTACCGATGTTCCCGAGAATGATGTCAACCTTGTCCGTCAGCTTGCGGACCCGTTTCAGTGTATCCATCACTCCCTTCGAATGCCCGTGAGCGGTATCGATAATGACGGCATCCACTCCGGCATTGATGAGCGCCTGGATGCGTTCATCCGTATCAGCGGCCACTCCAACCGCAGCGGCCACACGAAGTCGTCCCTTTTCATCTTTACAGGAATTCGGCCTGTCCTTTGATTTTGTGATGTCCTTGTAAGTGATCAGTCCGATCAGTGTGTTATCTGCGTCTACAACCGGAAGTTTCTCAATTTTATGCTTTTGCAGGATCTCTGCGGCTTTCACCAGGTCGGTCTTCTGTGTGGTGGTAATGATATCCTTGCTGGTCATAACCTCCTGGACAGAGCGTTTCATGTCGGTCTCGAAACGCAGATCCCGGTTTGTAACAATCCCGATCAGTTTCTTTTCATCGTCGATGACCGG
>CBFDEE010000205.1:0-5316 GCA_965603745.1 uncultured Bacteroides sp.
GGGGAAGTGACCCTGAGGTTGGCGGATGTTGCGGTTATCAATAAAATGGATAGTGCGGACTACGATGGTATAAATACAGTAAGGCATAATATTGAACTGGTGAATCCGGAAGCTGTGGTCATCGATGCAGCTTCTCCGATCCAGGTGGAGGACAAGGAAGTTATCCGGGGAAAACGGGTCCTTGTGATCGAAGACGGGCCGACTCTTACCCACGGGGAAATGAAAATCGGTGCCGGCGTTGTGGCCGCCAGGAAATTCGGGGCTTCCGAACTTGTGGATCCGAGGCCCTTCGCAGTGGGAAAACTGGCCAGAACCTTCGAGATCTATCCGGAAATAGGTGTCCTGCTTCCTGCCATGGGATACGGGGACGAACAATTGAAAGACCTTGAAACGACGATTAATAATACGGATTGCGATTCCGTTGTCATCGGTACTCCGATCGATCTGACCAGGATCATCCGGATCAATAAACCCAGCACCCGGGTTTTCTACGATCTGCAGGAAATCGGCAATCCCAACCTGGAAGACATACTCGGGGATTTTATTGAGAAGCAGGGGCTCAGTTGATCAGGATTTCAGCCGATCTTTCATGGCACGGGATTCCTCCTCGAAACCGGGTTTCTCAAGAAGGGCGAACATGTTCTTTTTGTATGCTTCGACTCCCGGCTGATTGAATGGATTTACTCCGAGGAGATAGCCGCTGATCCCGCAGGCTTTTTCGAAGAAATACACCAGTTCTCCGAGGTAGAGCTCACTGATTTGCGGGATACTGATCCGTATGTTCGGAACACCTCCGTCGACATGTGCCAGAAGTGTTCCCAGTTCGGCCATTTCATTCACCTCGCTGATCCGTTTCCCGGCCAGGTAATTCAGTCCGTCGAGGTTCTCCCTGTCATCCGGGATGTTCAGGACCCTGTCAGGCTTATCGACCGACAGAACGGTCTCGAACAGGTTCCTTTCGCCTTCCTGGATATACTGTCCCATGGAATGCAGGTCGGCCGTGAAATTAACACTGGCAGGAAAGATGCCCTTATTTTCCTTGCCTTCACTTTCCCCGTAAAGTTGCTTCCACCATTCCGAGAGGTATACAAGCCGGGAATCATAATTGGCAAGGATCTCGGTTGTTTTTCCTTTCCTGTACAATGCATTCCTGCTAGCTGCATACAGGGCAGAGGGATTGGCTTTAAAATTTGAACCGGGACCTGTAATTGCCTCCATGGAGCCTGCACCTTCTATTAATTTGCGGATATCATACCCCGCACAGGCAATGGGTAACAGGCCTACAGGGGTCAGTACCGAGTATCTTCCGCCTGTGTCATCCGGGATAATGAAGGTCTTGTAACCGGACTGGTCGGACAGTTTCCTCAATGCCCCTTTACGGCTGTCCGTGACGGCAACGATTAAATGCCTGGCTTCTTCGGTTCCGATTTTTTTCTCCAGGTGGTTCTTCAGAAGGCGGAAGGCAATGGCCGGTTCAGTGGTTGTCCCGGATTTTGAGATGACGATAATGGCGTAGCTTTTCCTGTCAAGGATCTCCAGGAGCTCAGCCAGGTAATCCTCCCCGATGTTCTGTCCCGCAAACACCACCCTTGGAGTCTTTTCGCCGAATTCCTCAAAATTGCTACCCATTGCGGAAATGATCGCCTTTGCACCGAGATAGGAGCCCCCGATCCCGACCACGATGATCACCTCGGCCTTTTCACGGAGCACAGCAGCACTTTCTTCAATTTCACTTATCTGTGCTTCGGTGATCCTGGATGGCAGATCCACCCAGCCCAGGTAATCGGATCCTGCTCCGGATTTTTCATGCAGGGATCTTAAATGGGCATCGGCTTCCTCCCTGTATTGAAGTATGGTTTCCCCCGATATGAATGGGTGAATGTTCGTAACATCAAGTTGTATTCCTGGAATAATATAAAATTATATCATTGGTAATGAGATGTCTAAGTTACGAATTATTCCCGACATGAACTTCCCTCTCGGCTGCGGCAAGGAGGTAGGGCAGGATGATTTCGTTTTTACTTTCGGTGGTACCATCGTAGGTAACCGTTACCACAGGTACGCCGGTTACCGATGTGATCTGCTTTGTCATGGCTTCGGTGATTAATGCGGGACAGCAGAATGCGGGATTTGCCTGGACAAAGAGTGACAGTTCCGGGTGGTATTCCAGGATATGGAAGATTTTCAGGAGATTCTCGTAGGATTCCCCGCTGTGATAGGGTTTGACATTGAATGAATGCAGGTGTTTTTCCAGGTTATTCGGACTGATCTTTTCTTTCATGCCGAGAATGCTCTCCAGGTGGCGGTAATATTTATTGTCGAGCACATCGAGCATGGACAGAAAAATCCGGGCAACAACTGCCGTCTGGTAGTGTCCCCGTTTAAACGCCCTTCGAATAACATTGTCTGATTGCAGTTTTACGTAATCATGATAGGGGGTGGTGATTACCACCCCGCCGGCATCCTCGATGAAACGGATAAGGTTCTGGTTGACAATATCATGATCGCGGATGTAAAAATCCCCGAAGATTGCCACCTCTGGCTTCTTCCGGCTCTGCCCGAGGGCTATTCCGTTAAACCATCCCGACATTTCTCTTACAGCACTCTCCAGGTCCCCTTGCCCCGCAAAGGCTTTTTCAAGTACAAGCAGGGAAGCCTCGACCACCCGGTCGGTTTCTCCGGGTTCCAGTTCGTAGGGCCTGGTCATGCAACTGATCTTGCGGATGAATCCGCCGAGCATGTACACAAAATAAGATTGCACGGCTATCATCATGGAAAGATCGAAGTTAGATATCTGTCCCAGGTAGACATCAGCCTTTTCCATGCCGTTCCCATGGTTCTCCAGGAGCTTTTTCAGAAATTCGGGATACATCCGGATGTTGCAGGTCAGGAAAGACTTCGACATCCAGAGCATTGTCCTGGAAGGATCCAGTTCGTATTTCTCTACGTAATCAATAAAATCCTGTGCTATCATATTTATGGGAATGCACTGTCCCTTGTTATGCGCCATGCTCTGCCGCATGGATGTCTCATCGGGCTCAAGAGACCTGGCATCGACTCCGTTACGCCGGAGCATGGCGATCAGGAGGCGGTTTGAGTATTTATCCCAGTTCGGGATAAGGAGCGTTTTTTTATTGATTTTTGTTTCCAGCCCGGGAAATATCATTGGTACCCCGGATTCGTCAGGATATTCTGCCGTTTCAGCGTGGTTCCGGAAGGAACGTATGGCCGCTTCGATCCGGGTCTCGTATCCTACGCCGGAATCATGCTCGTCAATCTGCAGAATTAGGTATGGTTTCTTCCTTGCCTCCAGGATCTCCTTGAAAAACTCGATGATAAATGAATCGGGGGCACATTTGAAGGCTGTGACAAGAACAGGGTACAGACCGGGAGTATGTGAAATGTACTCGGCTGCTCCCATTATTCCGGCTGCAAAATGCCAGGGAACCTTTCTCAGTATCTCCTCTGCATTTTTATCTTTCAGGATCCCGGCAGGCAGCATGTCCTGGAAAAAGCATTTTATATCCCGCTGGGAAAAGTATTCCGGGATATTTTTATTCAGTTCCGGTGAAAGTATTATATAGGGCCTGCCGAGGAGAACGACTGACAGTTCTTTCCCGGGACTGAATCCTGATTCGAAGTGCGCCCTCCATTTTACGAAGGCTTTGCGGAATTCTTTATCTGTCCTGTCCCAGGCTCCGCTTATATCTTCAAAGCTGTATTTTTTTCCGAAGACTTTCTTCAGGGAAAGATGGAGTTCCTTTTTATATATCCGTGGTGCCCGGCTGAAATCGATCTCGGGAATAATGAAACGGTCCATCATCCTACCGTCATCGATCTGGGATACGATCGAGGGACTGAACTGTGTATAATAGCAGTAATTCCGTTCCCTGTTCCGGGAGCGCTCCCTGGATTCAAGAAATACCGGCAGGAATATGTAATCGGCTTTTTCTGCCAGGTCCCTGACATGGCCGTACATGGATTCTATGGGAGCACAGAATTCTGCCCCTGCCAGGTGTTTCCCTTCCCTGAGCCTGGCTTTACCGGGATTGCTGGTTACCGTCCGGATGCCCAGCTGGGAGAAAAAATATTCCCAGAACCTTCTCTCTTCATACATGTGCAGGGCCGAAGGTATTCCCAGTACCGGTCCGGCCCTGGTCCCCGTCCGGGAAGCAGAGGGAAATGCCTTATTCCATTCTTTGACAAGGTTGAATGAGCCCGCATCCCTTGGCTTGTATTTCGGACTGGAATAGTCCCTTCCACAGAGAAACCCGAATGCGACTTCTTCATCCCCGATCCCGGCAATGGTAAGCTTGCACTGGTTGTTGCACAGGTTGCATATTTCCGTTCTTACCGGTACATGCTCCTTGTAAACCGGTATTCCCCTGAAGCGGCTTCCGACGATTCCGTCTTCCTTCATGGTAAGGGAAACTCCAAGGGCCCCGGTCAGATGGCAGAACCTGGATACAAATATCTCCCGGCCGAGCCTCTGTTCAAACACGGAAACCAGGGCCTGGTTTTTGGCCGTAGCTCCCTGGAAGCATACCCTTTTGCCGATCATTCCCTCAATTGCTACTTTTTTGAAGTAATTTTCCCGCACACTGTAGAGTACGGCGGCAAGGAGTTCCTCGACTGTATACCCCCTGTTGATCAGGTAGTTCAGGTCCCGTTCCATAAAGACCGTACACCTGTCGCTTGTCAGGGGGGACTTCTGGTTCCGGACCCTTTCTGCATATTCACTGAGCGGGACCCCGAGTTTTTTTGCCTGTTCTTCAATGAAACTTCCCGTACCAGCCGCACATACGGCGTTCATCTGAGAGAATACAACTTCCCCGTCATTCAGAACCGAGAACTTGGCATCCTGTCCTCCTATCTCAATGATCGTATCGATATCCGGGTCCAGATGTATGGCCGCACGGGCGTGTGCGGTAATTTCATCAAGGATCAGGTCGGCGTTGAGGATCTTCCCCAGCAGTTTGCGGCCTGACCCGGTTGTTCCCACCCCGAGGATTTCCGGATCCCATTGATGGTCCCCCATATACCGGTCCAGCGCCTGAAATATGCTGAAGACCGCGTCGATGGGCTTTCCTGAAGTATAGGTGTAATATCCGATCAGGGGTATGTTTCCGGCTGTACTGATAAGAGCCTTTGTACTGGTCGATCCGATATCGATACCGATGTAAATTCCCTCCGGTTTCAGTTTCTCAATATTCTCATAGATTTCCACCTGCAATTCCCCTTTGAATCCATTGATCCCGGCAGGCTGAATCCGGCTGACGGCCTGGCTGAAATCCGGGTATTTGTTCAGTGTGGATT
>CBFDEE010000206.1:0-5316 GCA_965603745.1 uncultured Bacteroides sp.
CTGGAGGGCGGTACCGGGGGAATACATTTCTGGCTGGGACAGGAACTGACGGGCAGCTACGAGAACATTATGGATTCATTGCCGGAGTTCATCCGGCCTACGGAGGGACCGGGAACCGAATTCGACGGCACTGCTGCCAGTTGGAACATTAGATCCATCTCCCCATGCATCAATAATGGCACACTGACCGGAGCAAGCCTTCTGGAGGATTACGACATAAAGGGGAATCCCAGGATCTTTGACACACTGGTTGACATCGGCGCCGTGGAAAGCCAGTATGGTCTGCCGGTAATCAAGGCACAACCGGATAATTATATCGGCTGCGAGGGGGATAACATGGAATTCCGGGTCAGGATCCAGTATAAGTCATACTTCCAGTGGCAGAAGGACGGGGAAGACATACCGGATGCGACCGACAAAGCACTGGTCCTTGATAATATTACATCTGACGATGACGGAAATTATAAATGCATTGTGACCAACGGATTCGGCTCGGTGGAAACGAATCCCGTTTACCTGCTTGCCCGATCGGCACCGGAGTTTATCCGCCAGCCGGAAGATATCTGGGGCATTGAGGGAGAGAAGACCATTCTCCCGTCCATCGTCAACGGAACCCCGCCCCTGAGCTTCCAGTGGTACAGGGACGGGGTGGAGATCCCATGGGGGACCTGGCCGGACCTCTGGATAAACGATACGGATGCCGACGACGAGGGACTGTACCATTGCGAGGCCAGCAATGTGTGCGGAACCGTACCGTCCGATACCATCCAGCTTTACCTGGCGCCACAGATATGTATGGTAACCATTGACACGGCAACCGGTGAGAACCTTGTGGTCTGGGAAAAGACTTCTTCCGCCCCGATCGAGTCCTTCAATATTTACCGTGAAAGCAGCGTGGCCGGTCAATACGAGGTGATCGGGAATGTCCCGGTCAACGAACTGAGCGTATACACGGACTCAGACGCCAAGCCGGCCCAGAGGGCTTATACATATAAGATTACGGCACAACTTGACGATGGGACCGAGTCGGAGATTGGACTCTGCGACCCCCACAAGACCATCCACCTGCAGACAAGTTTAAGTACACAGGAATATGTGACCGATTTGGACTGGACCGAGTTTTACGGGTTTTATTTCGGTACTTACTATATATTCCGTAAAGCGCAGGGAGAACCGGGGTTCAGCGTTGTCGACAGCCTACCTAAAAGCGAACAAACATGGACCGATCTGGATGCACCGGATGTGGATTCCATTATATACGCCGTGGCGGTGAAAAGGGCCGAATCCTGCCATCCCCTGGAGAATACCAAGGCAGGGACAGGGCCTTACAACCACTCCCTTTCCAACATGGACGATGACAAGCTGAAGGCTACCGGAGTGGAGCGGGTTGTGGCCGGGGGACTACGCATCTATCCCAATCCCTTCACCGAACGGACGACGGTTGAATTCCCGAATCCTGGCATGTCCGAATATTTTCTGCTCGTACGCAATTTCTCTGGGAAAACAGTCCTAACCAGACGTGTCAATACAAACAGCCTGGTAATAGAGCGGGGGGACCTGGCTGCAGGCATGTATTTCATTGAACTGGCAGGCGAGAAGATTTACAGGGACAGGTTTACGGTCAGGTAGGTCGTTAGCCGGGCGGACATATCCCCGGATTCTGGAAGGTCCATAAAGGATCAACTGATAGCAACCATCTTGAATTGGGTAATTCCCCCAGGCGGTAGCCAGGGAAATGTTTCATCCTATTCCCCTTTGTAGGGAACGCCATTCCTGATCCAGTCCTCTGCCGGTTCGCCTTTCAGGTAGTGATCCAGGTATGCCTTGAATTTGAGGGTATAATCCAGCTTGTTGGCATATTGCTTCAGGTGGTGGGGCTCATTCCTGTACTGCAGGAACACGCAGTCCTTCTCCAGGCGGCGCATGGCCAGGTACAGCTCAATCCCCTGGTACCAGGGCACAGCACCATCCACATCCCCGAACTGGATCAGAAGGGGCGTATTGATCCGGTCGGCGAAAAAGACCGGAGAATTCTCGATGTACTTATCCCTTGCCTCCCAGAGGCTGGCCCCGATGCGGCTCTGTGATTTTTCATACTGGAACTGCCGGGCAAGTCCCGTCTCCCATCGTATCCCGCTGTATGCCGAGGTCATGTTGGAAACGGGAGCCCCGGCAATAGCACAGGCGAAAATATCGGTCTGGGTGATCACGAAGGCGGTCTGGTACCCGCTCCAGGAATGACCGTGCAGGCAGACGGCTTCCGGGTCCGCGACACCCATATCGATGATCTTCTGTACTCCTGGTACCAGGCATTTTGTAGCCGAGTATCCCGGGTTGCCGATATCAAACCGGATATCGGGCAGAAAAACGGCGTACCCGTTGCTGGCGTAAAACGGGAAGCAGGGCCTGTGATTGATCACTACCTCGTTGAATTCGTACAGGCGATCGGTGAAAAACCTGTAATAATAAACCAGTACAGGATATTTATTACCAGGCTTGTAATTGCCGGGTTTTATGAGGATCCCCTGGATGGGGATACCGTTGCTGGAGGTCCACCCGACCAGCTCTGCCTCACCCCATGCAAATTCTTCGATCTGGGGATTGACATCGGATAGCCTGCGCGGTTTCCTGAAACTCATGTCCGTTACCCAAAGGTCTGGAAACTCAGTGTAGGATTCACGGGTAAGGAGGATCCTGTCCGCGTCTTTTGCCTTTGCCAGGAGAGTGTATTTCTTCGGTTCCTCCACGACCTTTGTAATTCCGCGGATCCCTGCTTTAATGGAGTATACAGCCGTGAATTTTTCAAGATCATGGTAGGCAGTGACAAAAACCGGTTCTCCCGTCTGCAGGTATTCTTTTTCGGTATCCAGACGTTTTATCCTGAACTGGTATTTTCCTTTCCTTCCCATGCCTTCGGTTAGGCAAACAGGGGCATCACCGTTGGTCGGGAACTGCCAGATGTCGTATTTATCATAGATCAGGACCGCTTCCGACCCGTCGAGCCAGTCCCCTACCCCATAATCCTCAACATCAGCCGGGTAATCCCAGTCCTCATCGGCAAACGTAACATCCAGGCTTCCGGTCAGGTTCCTTGATTTCAGGCCGGAGGTTTCGGCCATGTGCCAGTCCCCCGCCTTAAAATACACCGCATACCTCCCGTCGGGCGACAGATTCACGGTATGGTACTGCTCATCAACCAGTACCTGTCTTCTCCCGGTTTTCACATCGACCAGGTAATAATCCCTGATCATGCCCTCCCATGTCATCCTTTTTGCATAGGGGACATTTGAGGAGCCCAGCAGGGTGGATGCATTTTCAGAGATCCTCAGATTGGGCATCTCCTCATCGGCCAGCTGCACGAACCTGTCGGTTTCGGGATAGTAAACACCCGTATAGGTCCTGTCCTTTTCCCGTTCCCACCTTTTCTTCTGGTTGGAGTTGATATAGGGATCGTTCCAATGCCAGACGTCCACGGTGCGGTCTTCCAGGATGGCCTCGGTGTCGAACACTTTTGATACCAGGTAGATACTTTCTTCCTCCTCGGGTTCGGTAATTTCGGATACCGGCTTGATACCCAGGAACAACCGCTTCCCGTCTTTTGTCCACCGCAGCCTGTTTTTATGGTAAAGTTTCCAGTCCACCGGAAGATCCCCATCATCTAGCACGCATTTAGCAGCCTCATCCCCGGGGGACCACATGTAGAGAGCGGCATCCTTCCGTTTTTCCTTCTCTCCTGTGATCCCGGCGAGAAATGCCAGGCCTCCGTTGCGGTTGTTCCAGCTCAGGTTATCAGCCCATGCACTGCTGTCCGCATACAGGGCCACAGGATCTCTTCCCGGTTCCTCGAGATCCGCCAGGAACATCCCGTTGCCCATAGCATTGCTATCCCCCACGGTAAAAGCCAGGTATCGGGAAAGACTGTCGACAGCATATTTCTTTACAAAGGAAAAACTGGATATTGCAGCCCCGTCTTCAAGCGACCAGAGATTCAGCATGGATCCCGCATTCTTGCTCCCGGAGTTCTCCTTACCCGTATCCTCTTCTGCGTCCTGTGCTCTGTTCCCTGCACCCTCCCGGTTTCTTTGTGAACCGCTATATATGAAGTCAGCTTTAGATTCCCCATGTTCCTCTTTTACATTTGTGCTGTCCTGTTCCTCCTCCTCTTCCCTGAAATTATGGTAGAGCAGCCATTTACTGTCTTCACTGAACCTGAAGGACTGCACCCTGTCAAAGACCCTCTGTTCCCCCGTGGTGGTGTTCATGAGTATGAGTCCCCCTTCAGGCTTTTTCCCGCCCTTAGCCGGCTTTTTTTTCACGAGTTCTTCAGCGGGGACCGTGTGCACAGCAGCCACCCATTTCCCGTCGTTGGAGATTACCGGCTTTTCCCCCCTGAGGATCTTATATGTCTTCTTCCCATTGGCTGAGTAAACCGATACCTCGGGATCCCCCCGATCCGGTTTGGCCGTATGCACAATCCATTCACCATCCCTCGAGATGGACGGCGATTTAACCTGGCGGAATTTCATGATATCGGTAAAGGTAAGAGCCTTTTTATCCTGGGCGCCTGCAACCTGGAAGGCAAGCAGAACGGCCAGTATGGCGACCGGGAATCTTGGAATATTCTTCATGGCAGGACAGTTTTGGCACCGAAAAGTATAAAAATCCACCGACATAGGAAATGACAGATCCGGGGCGGGCATATTCGCTGAAATAGTTTTGTTCTTCTCATTGATTTTTATACTTTTGTCCTGCTTTTTCGCAAAGCAGATAATGAGCTGAAGCTCCTGGAGAGGTGGGAGAGTGGCTTAATCCACCGGTTTGCTAAACCGGCATACTGGGAAACTGGTATCGGGGGTTCGAATCCCCCCCTCTCCGCATGACGGCATGGGTTTGGGTGTGAGTGTGAGTGTGGCACCCACACGAGCAGATTCCAGGCCGATAAACAGTTTTGTAATGTTTGATTTTGAAAAGCTGGATATTTACCAGGTGTTGAGGGACCTTAATTACAAGGTCTTTTCATTTCTGAATGAGGACAAGAAGGTTGATCCTTTCGTGAAGGACCAGTGGAAAAAGGCTTCCCAGAGCTCGGTTCTCAACCTGGCCGAGGGTACAGGCAGGATGACAGCTTCCGACAAGAAGCATTTCCTGACGATCAGCCGCGGAAGCATCTTCGAATGCGTGGCACTCATGCAGCATGTATTCGACCAGGACCAGATCGATACCAAACTTTACGAGGAACTGTACGGAAAATACGAACAGGCTTCCAAAATGCTGTTAGGCATGTACAGAAGCTATGATAAATAAACGGGGTGTAGC
>CBFDEE010000207.1:0-5304 GCA_965603745.1 uncultured Bacteroides sp.
AGGCATATTCCCGTTTCAAACAGGTATAGGATAAACCGGAACATTCTGCAGGATTTTTACATCAATTACTTCAACTTCTTTTTCTTTTTCAATTCTTCCAGCATCTCAAGGGCCTCGTTCAGCTCATCCACATCCAGGTCCTTCTTCTCCGACAAGAAATTAACCACCTCCTTCAGGGAATCACCGAAATAGTTAGACATCAGCCGTC
Organism: uncultured Bacteroides sp.; assembly: GCA_965603745.1. Lineage (GTDB taxonomy): Bacteria > Bacteroidota > Bacteroidia > Bacteroidales > SM23-62 > SM23-62. The sequence continues at coordinate 209 of CBFDEE010000207.1, forward strand.
CCATCTGATCGCTTCTGTATTCTTCTCGAGTGATGAGCGGGTAATACTGATAGGACCCGCCGTAGGACTTGTACGAAACGATTTCCTTTTTCACCAGCACCCTTACAATGGTCGAGATGGTATTGTATGGAGGCCGGGGGGCCGGGAAATGCTCCTGGATATCCTTGATAAATCCTTTGCCGAGATCCCACAGTATCTGCATGATCCTTTCTTCCGCTTTTGTCAGGGTTACCATTTGATCACCTTTTTTTGTTATAACGGTTCAAATATAAAACTTATTTCTTAGTTCTACAAACTTATTTTTAAGTTATTTCAACTAATAATTAAATTATCCCTGTAACACACTGGTTGCATGCATTATAGAAAAAAAAGAAAAATGTGCCGGGGATTCAGCTGGTGTACTTAGTGTCAAGGGTATCCCATTCCCTGCCGCCCCGGTGAACGAAAACGATCAGGAAAACCGGGTAACCGCAATAGAAGACCGCATTTAGGATCATGCCGGCGATGAATATCGTATTGATCAGGTTCTTCGGGACCAGTTCCAGGGAATTCAGGACAGGTACAACTTCCATCTGCATAAAGACAATATATGCTATGTACCAGATAATGTTCAGAATGGCTGCCGCGTAAGCGAGATTCTTATAGGATGTTCTGCCGGAAAGCTGGAGTATCCCTGAAACGATATACAGGGCGGCAATTAAAAATACAAACGGGAACAGGGTTCCGATCACAGAATAGACACTGTTGAGCAGAGAGGGTATATCAATGATATCATACACCTCAGGCGGCCAGGGGAAATTCTCCATTAAGGCTGACTGGATCCTGATCATAAAAGTGACCACGGCGGCCCAGATAAGTCCCACGGTACCATAGACGATAGAAATAATACTTACGGTTTTCATAGCTTAAGGGTTATATTAATTGCTTATTCAGGATTTTCGTCCCAGTATGACCAGCTGTGGCGGTCGTGTAATTCCCTGACTGCGGAATGTATTTTTAAGTTCCCCGATCCTTGCTGCAAATTTCTCTCTTTCCGGGTGGCCGTCAAGGTTTTCCAGCCAGCCGTCCATTTTATCGATAAATTCGCTTACGTTGCCCGGATCATTTGCCAGGCCGTCATCCGGGCTGAATTCCATTATCACTCTGTCTTCCAGTTCCAGGCTATTGCCAAACCTGAGCAGGTCTTCCCTTAAGAAAGTGTGGTTATGGCTGATCCCCAATGCATTATCAATTTCAGAGCGCAGATGGTGATACAGCATATGTGATTCCTGTGCATCTGTCAGGGCGTTGCGGTGCATTTCATTGATAAGAAGATAGCCTCCCGTTTTCAGGACCCGTTTCATTTCCCCCAGGGTGGCAGCCGGGTCTTCCACATGATGCAGTGCCTTTGAGATCACTGCCATGTCAAAGGATCCGTCCTCAAAGGGAAGCCTTGCCGAGTCTGCTAAAAGAAAGCTGTACCGGCTGTCGCGGAACTTTTCCCTTGCTTCTGACAGGAATTCTTCGGCAACATCCACTCCTGTAACGGAATCGATTGATTTAAGCGAATCATCCAGGATTTCTATGAATTGCCCTGTCCCGCAGCCGACATCCAGGACTTTTCCCCCGTCAATATCTCTTAAGAGCCTGTCAAAAACCATCCGATAAAAATATATAAGTTTTCCCACTTGTAAAATGATTTCAGGTTATGTATTTTTAACCTCTACTAACACCTAAACACCTTTTCCAATGAGAATTTTTCGATTTCTTTTCGTATTCCTGATCATGGTAATGGTCAGCAGTATGATACTCATTAATTGCAAGTTAAAATCATCCGGTGATGCCGGAGATAAGGCCAAAACCGAAGTTACAGTTCACAACCAGCTTACCCAGGCCGAGATCGACGAAGGCTGGGTACTGCTATTCGATGGTAAAACAACCGAAGGCTGGAGAGGTTATAATATGGAATCTTTCCCGGATTCGGGATGGACCGTGGAGGTTGGTACGCTGAAATGTCTCCATGCAGGTACGGGTGAAGCAGGTGCAGGCGGAGATATCTTATACGATAAAAAATTCAGGAACTTCCACCTGAAACTGGAATGGATGATCGAGGAAGGCGGTAACTCGGGTATTTTTTACCTGGGACAGGAAGTACCGGAATTTGAAAAGATCTACTACACTGCGCTCGAAATGCAAATCCTGGACAATTTTTCAAGCCACCCCGACAATATTTCCGGCAAGGACGGGAACCGGAGGGCAGGAACCCTGTATGACCTGATCCCGGCCAATCCCCAGAATGCAAAGGGTGCCATGGAATGGAACTCGGTTGAGATCATCGTGTACGACGGATCCGTTTTCCATAAGATGAATGGAGAGACCGTGCTTGAGTATCACCTGTGGACTGAGAAGTGGAATGAGATGATTGCGAACAGCAAGTTCCCGGAATTCAATCCTGATTTCGCAAATGTTGCGACCGAGGGATATATCAGCCTTCAGGACCACGGACACGACACCTGGTTCAGGAATATTAAACTGAGAGAACTTTAATCATCCTCTGAAAAGGATGAACTGTCGAAAGAGGCTGATTGCCGTATAAGGCTTTCAGCCTCTTTTCAGATTACCTTATAAAACATGACTATGGAAAACGGAAGAAGAAAATTTATCCGAAACATGGCCGGCATCAGTACCGGCCTGGCCGCATCGGCTGTCCTCCCGGGATTTCTGGGATCATGCAATGGACCTGCACCACTGTTCTTTTCAATCTCCCTCGCCCAGTGGTCACTTCACAGGACCCTCAGGCTCTGGGAGAATAACGAGTACACAGAGAATGCCGGGGATCCGCTGGATTTCCCCATCATCGCCAGGAACCAGTTCGGGATCGATGCGGTCGAGTATGTCAACCGATTCTTCTTTGACAGAGCGGAGGACAAGGAATACCTGACCGAGTTGAAAAGCCGCTGCGACGGGGAGGGAGTAAGAAGCCTGCTTATCATGATCGATGAAGAAGGCAATCTAGGCGATCCTGATCCGGAGAAACGCAGTGTATCGGTCCAGAATCACTACAAATGGGTCCGGGCCGCTGAATTCCTGGGCTGCCATTCCATTCGTGTAAATGCGTACAGCGCCGGGAGCTGGGATGAACAGGTAAAACTGGCCGCCGACGGTATAAGAAGCCTGTGCGAATTCGCTGAAGGATTCGGAATTAATGTGATCGTAGAGAACCACGGGGACGGCTACGCGGCCAACGGGACATGGCTGCTGGAGCTCATGAATGCCGTGGATCATCCACTATGCGGAACACTGCCTGATTTCGGCAATTTCAAGTCCGGTACGGGGGGTACCTATGACCGCTACCAGGGAGTGGAGGAACTTATGCCCTGGGCAAAGGGAGTCAGCGCCAAATCGCATGATTTTGATGAGGAGGGCAACGAAACCAGTACCGACTTCATTAAAATGCTGAAAATCGTTAAAGATGCCGGGTATACCGGGTATATAGGCATCGAATACGAGGGTGAGACATTGAGTGAGCCGGATGGGATCATGGCCACCAGGGCCCTGCTTGAAAGGGCAGGCGCTGCGGTCATGGCAGGGTAAGCCTCTTCTCCGGACTTTCAGTGACAGGATCAGCCGGATGTCATATCCTGCTGGAACTCTTCTATATTGCGGGCAATCCCTGCTATCAGTCTTGATCGTGCTTCCATACTGCCCCACGCCATATGGGGTGTGATCAGCAGATTATCCTTTTCCACCACACGCATCAGGGGGTGGTCGCCGGGAATGGGTTCTTCCTGGAGTACATCAATGCCGGCCCCGGTAATAAGTTTCTCATTCAGTGCCCTGGCCAGGCCGGCTTCGTTTATGATCCCTCCCCTTCCTGTATTCAGAAGTATGGCACATTGGCGCATCAGCTTTATTTTATTATAGGTGATCAGGTCCCGCGTAGAATCCGAGAGCGGTGCATGCACAGAAACGATGTCTGATGTACCCAGAAGGGTATCCAGGTCAAAGCGCTTGTAATTGATGTTATTGTTCCGTCCGGTGGTCGAATAGAAGACCACTTCTATACCGAAGCCTTCGGCAATCCGTGCCACCCTCCTGCCAATATTCCCGAGTCCCACAATACCCATCCGCTTTCCGCTCAGTTCCCAGAACGGGGGACCGTGGTGCGTGAATATTTTGCCCCTGGAATACGCACCGGATTTTACATAAGCATCGTAATAGGGCATCCGGCTCAGCAAATGAAGAAGCATTGAGAAAGTTGACTGGGCAACGCTTTCTGTGTAGTAGGATACGACATTCCTTACCTCAATCCCCTTCTTCCTTGCGTATTCCATATCAACATTATCGGTACCCGTTGAAGCCACACAGACCAGTTTCAGGTCAGGCAGGGCATCCATAATGTCACGGCCGATGCGGACCTTGTTGGTAATGATCACCTGTTTACCCTCGGATCGTGGAATGATATCCTCCCGCTCGGTATGATCAAAGACCTCTACATTGCCCAGCTTGTGAAGCAGGTTGAAATTACTGACTTCCCCGACTGTTTTTTTATCCAGAAATACGATCTCCATAATCCGGAGTAAATTTATTCAGATTAAATTAAAATCATTTAAAAGTAAGAATAATTCCCCGGCATATATCAGGGAATAACATCTTTCCGGGGAGTATTACTGATCCTTCCCCCTGAAAAACATGCCTGATCCGATGTAGTTTTCCGGTGAAGCCCAGTCGGGCATCCACCAGATGGATGCACGGGAGGAATTTTTATCACGATCGAAATAGACGAGGTTTAGCCGGATGGTTTCCCAGTTCTCTCCACCCAGTGACTGAATGTATTCGATGGGGATTGAAACCTCCAGATTGAATCCCTCAGGCGACTTTCTGGTTACATAACGGGTGCCTGCCGGAAGTACACCCTCCTGCTCTACCATCGGCAGCTGGCCCTTAGAAAGGGAAGGTGCCAGGTACAGATCGAAATATCGGTTCTCAAATCTATCGTTTTTACTGCTGTTGGAACTGATCAGTACCGGCCGGGGATCAAGGTGGATCAGGACTGCATCCTGGCCCCGGAAAGATGCCCTTGGATTAATGTCTATCCTGTCATCCCAAACAGCCAT
>CBFDEE010000208.1:0-5287 GCA_965603745.1 uncultured Bacteroides sp.
AATATATCGTCAGAAATCGGCAAAGGATGGGCTCGGGGTATTTGTGCTTGACAGGAACCTGTCCGCCAATACCCTGTTCATAGTAGATGAAGCGTCCATGATAGCAAACCAGGCACAGGAGACGAAAGTTTTTGGTTCCGGTCGCCTTCTGGATGACCTTGTTGAATTTGTATACAGTAAGGAAGGGTGCAAGCTGGTTCTCCTGGGGGATACTGCGCAGCTGCCTCCTGTGGGACTGGATATAAGTCCCGCGCTAAACCCTGAAGTTTTGTCCACCTACGACCTGGAGGTTCACATGGGAATACTTGATGAGGTAGTTAGGCAGTCCAGGGATTCAGGCATCCTGATGAACGCCACACGGTTGCGGGAGGAGGTTGCCAGTGGTTCAACCAGCCATCCCAGGCTCAGGGACAATGATTCCGGGGATGTACGAAGAATACACGGTAACGACCTGATCGAAGAGATTTCGGATGCCTACGACCGGTCGGGAACGGGTAACACCATTGTGGTTACCAGGTCGAATAAGCGTGCCAATCAATACAATGAAGGGATCCGGACCAAAATCCTCTGGAGGGAGGAGGAAATAGTCGAAGGGGACATGCTGATGGTAGTCCGCAACAATTACTACTGGACCCAGGATGAACCCGATATGGAATTCATCGCAAACGGGGATATTGCGGAGATCGTGGATATCCGCGAGAGGCAGGAGAGATACGGTTTCCGGTTTGCAGATGTCACCCTGAGGTTTCCCGATTATAATGACAGGGAACTGGATGCCAAGATCATGCTGGATACCATAAAACTTGAATCCGCGTCCCTCGGTTTCGAGGAAAACAGGCAGCTGTACTTCAATATACTGGAGGATTACCCGGAAATAAAGAATAAAAAGAAAAAGTTTGAAATGGCAAGGGAACATCCATTTTACAATGCCCTGCAGGTAAAATTTGCCTATGCTGTCACCTGCCATAAGGCCCAGGGGGGACAGTGGGACACGGTTTTCGTGGACCAGGGATACATCAGCGATGAAATGATCGACAGGGAATACTACCGCTGGCTCTACACTGCTGTGACACGTGCTACTAAAAGACTCTACCTGGTTAATTTCAGCGACCGCTACTTCGAGGGGGACTAACTGTTCCAGGCTGCTTATGCTTCCGGACGACGGGCATTTTGGTCCTCAATACTTTTCGATAGCACGTTTTCCCGCCCTGATTTATTCGGGCCAATTAATCCCCGATGATCTTCACCAGCACCCTTTTACGGCGCTTCCCGTCGAATTCTCCATAGAAGATCTGTTCCCAGGGACCGAAATCCAGTTGCCACCCGGTCACCGCCACGACGACTTCCCTGCCCATGATAGTCCTCTTCAGATGGGCATCGGCATTGTCTTCATACCCGTTATGCTGGTACTGTGAATAGGGTTTTTCCGGGGCAAGCTTTTCCAGCCAGACCTCGAAGTCATGGTGAAGGCCTGATTCATCGTCATTGATAAACACGCTGGCCGAAATGTGCATGGCGTTGACCAGGCATAAACCTTCCTGGATACCGCTTTCGGCAAGGCATCTCTGTACTTCGGGTGTCATATTGACCAGTTGACGCCTTTGTGGTATATCATACCAGAGTTCTTTCCTGTATGATTTCATTGAATGTGGATTTTAGATTAAAACAATATAATTCGTCCAGGATGAGGTGCTATTCAATGCCAAGCTCCTGTTTGATCCTGTTGATCTTGTCATCGAGTTCCTGCCTTGACGATGCAAACTGATCTCTACCGGGGAGGGAGCCCCTGACGCTGAAATAGAATTTTATCTTGGGTTCCGTTCCGGAGGGGCGTATGGAGATCTTGGAATGGTCTTCGGTGACGTACTGAAGTACATTGGATCTGGGCAGGGAGATCGTTGTACTCTTACCACTTGCAAGGTCAAGGCTGCTGCTTTCAAGGTAATCATGCACGGCAACGACTTTCGACCCGGCCAGGGTTTCCGGGGGAGTTTTACGGAAATCCTTCATCATTTTGGCGATGAGCTCGGCGCCTTCCTTGCCTGTTTTGTATATGGAGGTCAGGCTTTCATAGTAAAAGCCGAATTCCAGGTATATATCCAGGAGCAGTTCGTAGAGGGATTTGCCCTGTTCCCTGGCCCAGGCTGCGGTTTCAGCGATGAGGGCACAGGACATTACGGCATCCTTGTCACGGACGAAGTCCCCTGCCAGGTAACCGTAGCTTTCTTCCGAACCGATGATGAAATCCTTTTTCCCCTCTTCCCGGCGTATGATCTCGGCAATGAATTTAAAACCGGTCAGGACATCGAAGATCTCCACTCCGTACTTGCCTGCCATATCAGCCAGAAGTTCTGTGGTGACGATGGTTTTTGCTACATACTGTTTGCCCGTGATCTTCCCGCTTTCGGACCATTTGCGCAGAAGGTAGTAATACAGCAGAGCACCGGTCTGGTTGCCGTTCAGAAGTACGAGTTTCCCTTCCGTATCCCTTACGGCGATGCCTACGCGGTCCGAGTCCGGGTCCGTGGCCATGACCAGGTCTGCTCCGACTTCTTCGGCTTTATCCAGGGCCATGGCAAGGGCGGCGGCTTCCTCCGGGTTAGGGGATACCACGGTCGGGAAGTTCCCGTCCACAACATCCTGTTCGGGCACGTTGTAAACACCAGTAAACCCGAATTTTGCCAGTGCCATGGGCACCAGGTGCACACCTGTCCCGTGTATCGGGGTGTAGACGATTTTCATGTCATGGTGCTTCATGATGGCTACGGGTGAGAGGGACAATTCCGTAAGCCTGTCCACATAGAGGTCATCGAAAGAGGCTGGTATGGTATCGATCAGGTCCGGGTCACCGTCGAAGCGGATCTCGTTAATGGAGGAGATCTTATTCACTTCCGAAATGATATTCTTGTCGTGAGGAGCGACTATTTGTCCCCCGTCATCCCAGTAAACTTTATAGCCGTTATATTCCTTCGGATTATGGGATGCGGTGATGATCACACCTGCCTGGCATTCGAAATGCCTGAGCGCAAATGAGAGTTCCGGGGTTGGCCGCAGGTCATCGAAAATATAGGCACGGATCCCGTTGGCGGCAAATATCCCGGCAGGCGGCTGTTGTTCCGGCAGTCGTGGGCGATGGCAACTTTGATTTCGTCCAGGCCGGAGAAAAAGGATTTCATGTAATTACAGAGGCCCTGGGTGGCCATTCCCACGGTATAGATGTTCATCCGGTTCGTACCGGCCCCCATGATGCCACGGAGTCCCCCGGTACCAAACTCAAGGCTCTGGTAGAAGGATTCAATGAGTTCCCCCGGATCGTTTTCCATCATATCAAGGATCTTGTCCCTTGTTTCCTGGTTGATATTGCTGTCAAGCCAGGTCCGGGCTTTATCCTGTACTTCCTTTAACAGTTCCTTGTTTTCCATGGCAGAGGTTTATTCATTTGTCAGTTCTTCAATGCATTTTTTAAGGCTGTCTTTCCAGTGCGGGATCTCCAGCGGGTAATCTTCGAGTATCTTTTTCTTATCAAAGACAGAATAACGCGGGCGGACCGCACGGGTAGGGTATTCCTCTGAGGGGATCGGTTCGATCCTGCAATCCGGGACTGACAGAGTGATTATTTCCCCGGCAAATTCGTACCAGCTGCAAATACCCGTATTCGAATAATGGTACACATCTAACCTGGGTTTTTTCCCTTCTCTGTGGTCTGTCCGGATCATTTGAAGTACGGCGTCGGCCAGGTCGCTGGCGTTCGTGGGACTCCCGGTCTGGTCAAATACTACTTTCAGTTCTTTTCTCTCATTGCTGAGGCGAAGTATAGTCTTAACGAAGTTATTACCGAAAACGGAATACAGCCATGAGGTCCGGATGATAATCCCATTGCCGTTTTCCCGTACGGCCTTTTCCCCGGAGAGTTTGCTCCTCCCGTAAACAGTTTGCGGATTTACAGGGTCTTTTTCCCCGTAAGGGTAATTTTTCTCCCCGTCAAAAACGTAGTCCGTGGAGATATGAATTAATTGAATATCCCGTCCGGCGGATTCCCCTGCGAGGATCTCAACAGCCCTGCCATTGAGCAGTGCGGCCGCTTCGGGCTCATCCTCTGCCTTGTCGACAGCAGTATAGGCTGCACAGTTTACGATGTACCTGACCGGGTTGGAATCCAGGAAATCCTTTACGGCCTTTTCATTGGTGATGTCAAGCTTCCGGAATGTGATTTTGTCAAGTTCCGGGATGCCGGTAATTTGCGGTTCTGTAATATCGGTGAACAGGAAGGACATTCCCGGGAAGCCAGCGGATATCCTTTTTATCTCACTGCCCAGCTGGCCGTTTGCCCCGGTGATCAGTACGGGTATCATTTAATATTTGAAATTCATTCTGGCATTACCGAATCCCGGCATGGAAAGGTCCCGGTCAGACAGGACCCTGTTTCCCGGTTCAATCTTCCAGTCCACCCCGATCTCGGGATCGTCATAACGTATACCGGCTTCATAGTCCGGCGCATAGAGCTCGTCGCATTTGTAGAAGACGACGGCTGTTTCGCTGAGCACGGAAAAACCGTGTGCAAACCCTTTTGGAATGAGCAATTGCAGGAAGTTATCGGAGGACAGCTCCGCGCCCCTCCATTCCATGAAAGTCGGGGAATCTTCGCGGAGATCCACGGCAACATCCCATATCCTTCCTTCGAGCACCCGGACAAGCTTGGTCTGTGCCCTGGGCTCAAGCTGGTAATGCAGTCCCCTGACCACCCCGTATGAGGAGAGGGACTGATTATCCTGGACAAAGTTCATATCCATTCCGGCATCCCTGAATACACCTTCGTTATAGGATTCGAAAAAATATCCCCTGGCATCTTTGAAAACCCCGGGTTTTACAATTCTCAGATCCCTTATGCCGGTTTCAGTTATTTCCATCTTTACTCGGTATCAAACATATAAATCTTTTCTTCCGAAATTTTCATGAGATATTGCCCGTACTGGTTTTTCAGAAGCGGCCTGGCCAGGCTGATCAGCTGCTCCTTGTCGATATATCCTTTTGCAAAGGCTATTTCCTCGATGCAGGCGACCTTCAGACCCTGTCTTTCTTCAATGGTATGTATGTAGTTGGATGCCTGTAGGAGACTTTCGTGGGTTCCCGTATCAAGCCAGGCCATCCCGCGTCCCATGATCTTTACCTTCAGCCTGCCTTCTTCAAGGAATATCCGGTTCAGATCTGTAATTTCCAGTTCTCCCCGGGCTGACGGTTTCAGAGAGTTGGCCTTATGAAAGTCTGTAAGTAACTGGATAATGTCCTC
>CBFDEE010000209.1:0-5266 GCA_965603745.1 uncultured Bacteroides sp.
TGCCGGACAGCAGAGATACATATGCGGCCCGCTCTTCCTTTTCCAGGCGTGAGGTAAGCATGGCTGCCAGGAAAAAGGCAAGAAGGATACCTCCCTGCACCAGCAGGGCGATATCGAGTATTTTAGCGGGCATTTCCATATCCGGTACCCACAAAGAAACATATTTCTCGTAATTTAGCATAAATGCCCCGAGTATGAAACGAACCTCTTTGGTGCCCGTGCTGACCATCGCGGTTGTCCTTGTGATTACCCTGACTGTCCTGCGCAACAACAAGAAGCGGCAGCTGCTCCCGGACCCCCTTCCGAACATTGTGTTCATCCTTGCGGATGATATGGGATACGGGGACATCGGGGTACTGAACCCGGATTCTAAGATCCCGACGCCGGGCATGGACCGGATCGCCGAAGAGGGATTGTATTTCACGGATGCCCATTCCTATTCCGGGGTCTGCACGCCCTCCCGATACGGCATTCTCACAGGCCGTTATTGTTTCCGGACCCGCCTGGCCTCCGGGGTTCTCGGCGGGCATGATGGTTCACTCATCGAACCCGGCCGGGAGACTGTTGCCAGTCTGCTGGGCAGGGCCGGCTATCGCAGCGCTTGCGTGGGGAAATGGCACCTGGGACTGGATTTTAGGAAGAAAGATCCCAATCTCCCCCTGTACGATGGAACCGGATTCGATAATACCACAGGTACCGATAATGTTGACTATTCGGGTATTGTAGAAGGGGGGCCCACGGATCACGGATTCGATTATTCCTATATTTTCCCGGCTTCTCTTGACATGCAACCCTATATCTTTATCAGCAACAAAAGGGTGGTCAGTACTGAGCTGGAACATATTGAAGGCGTACCGGAAATAACCCGTGAGCTGTTCTGGAGGCACGGGGATGCCGAGAAGGGATTCGATTTCAGCGATGTACTGCCCCGGCTCACCCGGCATGCCATGCATTTCATCCGAGATCATCAGGGACATTACCCCGACCGGCCTTTCTTCCTCTACTTCCCGCTGACGGCACCACATCTGCCGTATGTACCATTGTCCCCCTTCGAAGGCACTTCAGGCGCCGGGGCATACGGGGATTTCGTGAACCAGGTCGACCATACCGTCCTTCAGTTGCTTGATCTGGCCGACAGCCTCAGGATCACTGAAAATACCCTGTTTATCGTAACAAGCGATAACGGTTCACGCTGGCACCCCGGTGATATTGAGAAATACGGGCACCGTGCAAACTACATCTTCCGCGGCATGAAATCGGATGTCTGGGAAGGCGGGCACCGTGTGCCATTCCTGGTAAGGTGGCCTGCCAGGATTGAAAGGGGAAGCCGAAGTGACCGCCTGGTATGCCTGAACGACCTGCTTGCTACCTGTGCAGAGCTGAGCGGGCAGGAACTGGACTGGAACGCCGGGGAGGATTCATTCAGCTTTTTAAGTGCCCTTACCGGGGAAGCATCCGCCTGGGAGGAGCGCAGCACCCTGGTCAGCCAGGCTATTTCAACAAGCCTCTCGATCCGCAGGGACAACTGGAAACTGATCCTTGACATGAGCTCAGGCGGATGGAGCAGCGGGGAGATTTCCGACGGCCCTCCCATGCAATTGTACAACCTGGAGGAAGATATCAGAGAACTGGAAAACCTGCATGTTGAGATGCCGGACAAAGTGACCGAACTTCAAGCCCTGCTCGAAATGTTTAAAAAGGAAGGAAGAAGCAGGTTCAGATAAACCGGCGCATATGAAAAAGGCCACCCCCGTTTCCGGTGATGGCCTGACCCTCTGGCAATGAAGGTTTATCGCATGATGAAGGACCAGGTCAGATGTCCGGATTAAGCAGGTCAGATGTCCGGACTTACCAGATCAAATGCCCGGGCCCTTCAGGGGAATGGATTATTCAGATTTCTGAACGACGGTGCCGTTGGTTGCCGGTATGCCTTTTTTCAGGTAGACCGAGTAGTACAGTACTGCAAAGGCCGCGGAGATCCACAAGGCGGAAATGAATACGCCGAAGAAGAAGCATATAAGTCCCGCAATAACGATCAGGAACGCCAGCAATGCCATCCCGAAAATGGTCCACCCGTGCCCTTTTGTCATAGCCCAGCTTGCCTTCAGGGCTTCCATAGCCTCCATTTTCTCATCGATGATCAGGTATTGTACAAATGCCAGGCGGCAGGCGAAAATTATACCGGGAACGATGAGCATAAGAAAGCCAAAAACAATAATAATGCCCTTGATCAGTCCGGCGAGCACGGCATTCCAGTAATTGCGCTCGAAAACCGAGAACATGTCCTTGATCTCGATCTTCTCACGGCGTGCTGCCTTCAGGAAAACCCAGTTGGAACTCATTCCTATGGGTCCCGCTATAAAAATCCCGTATGCAATTCCCAGAAGAGCAATGGGAATCATGAACCATTCAAATTCATCCGGCGAAGCCCGGAGTACTCCGGTTGGTATCTGAATTACTGTGTACACAAGCGTTACGACGATCAGTTCGACAAAGGTGGTAAAGGCTAGCTTCCATCCCTTACTGTAGTTGTCCCCTGCCCTCGTGTTTGAGACAAATGGTTTGTCTGTGTTAATTGTTTCCATATCTGATAATTTTTAAGGTTATTCTTCAGGATCAAATGTATGTCAGGAGGGCGGATCATTTTAGCGACCAAAGTAGGATTTTTAAAATCACTACTTAAGTATGAAACCGATACCGCCCGTCCGGAATATGCGGATCCGAAAACAATACTTTGGTAGGGCCTGGATTGGTATATTTTACATAAATTCGTCTCTGAATCTTACAACGGATGAGAGAATCCTATCAGATAATCCTCCTCTCAGGCGCACTTATCACAGGTATCGTTGCCATCATGCTCAGCAACCAGCTGGTCCGCAAGTACAGACTCCCCTATCTTTCCTCCTATTTTTACTACCTGATCTTCCTATTCATTTTCGGAATTTACGGGATCATCGGCTCCCGCCTGATCAGGATCTTCCTGGCAAACCAGGGGATGGAAACGGGGACCATTGAATCAACCTGCCAGTTTATCAGTTTTCTGGGCATTCCTTTCCTGGCCCTTTCCTGGTACATGTTCATCCGCATGTCGCATGAAATGGTCAACAGGGTGGTAGCTCCTGCATTTAACCTCGCATTCCTGGGGATTCTTTCCCTTGCGATTATCGGGTTCGGCCTGCTCCTTGCAGAGCGTGAAGTGCTGGGTGAACAACCCCATGAGCTTATCCGAAATTCGATGCTGATCGGCTTTTCATCCCTGACCCTGGTGGTATATGCCTATTCCCTGGCCCAGATCTTTATCCATGCCGGGAAGTTCCTGGACAGGGTTGACCGCTCGAACATCCGCCTTTTCGGATTAATATACACAGTTTTCACCCTGGGAACAACAGCATTACTGAATCTTGCCCACTGGGGAATTGCATTTGGTTTTGCATTCATCATACTGCTGTTCGCCGTTCACCTGATCCCCATTTTTTTCCTGAGTATGTACCTGGATAAGAACTTCGTCGAACCGGTGGCACGGCAGGATTTTGAACAGAGCCTGGTCGCTTTTACAGGCAAATTCGAGATATCCAAACGCGAATCCGAGATTGTTGAGCTCATCTGCAGGGGCAAGAGCAACCAGGATATTTCAGATTCATTATTCATTTCCATCCAAACGGTTAAGGACCACATCCACCGGATCTACCTGAAGACAGGGGTTAAGAACCGGGTTCAGCTGACCAACCTGATCCGTACATTCTCATAACATTTGTGATATTTTCCGTAAGTTTATAAATGTCCGATGATCATAAAGCATGGGCAGAAGAATCGCAATCGGGGATATCCATGGCTGCTTTAATACACTGAAGGAGCTGCTGGAAAATAAAGTACGGGTGGAAAAACAGGACCGGCTGTTCTTTGTGGGTGATTATATTGACAGGGGACCGGACAGCAAGGGTGTGCTTGACTACCTGATAGGTATGAAGCAGGATGGATTTAAGATGGTATTCATTCGCGGAAACCACGAGGAAATGCTTATAGAATCATTCTCGAGTGAAAGCTTCTTCCATCCGTGGATATATAACGGAGGAGGAGCGACTCTCCATTCATTCGGGATAAGCCAGGAGGAATATCTGAAACTGCCGGGAGACAGGAAACTTCCACCGAAATACATGGAATTCCTCAGCCATACAACCTATTATATTGAGCTGGACAGGGCCTTTGTTGTGCATGCAGGATTCAATTTCATGGATAATAATCCTTACCACGACCTGGACGCAATGATCTGGAGCCGGAATTTTGATTACGACCGGTACAAGGCAAAAGGTAAACCGGTGATTCACGGGCATACTCCCACCTCCCTGGAATCAATCCGGCACACCCTGTTTGATCCGGAACGGAAACTTATTAACATCGATGCGGGATGCGTTTATGTGGAATACCCGGAAATGGGCAACCTGATTGCACTGGATATTGATAAATGGCAATTGTTTGTACAGCCCAATATCGAAACACCGGAAGAATCATAATGGTGTTTAAGCCGGCAATCCCGCAACCTTATTCTGACTGGCTGTATATCAGACCATTGCACAGACAGCAGGGTACTTGTCAACCCGGCACAATATTTATGCCTGTCCCGGAGTTTTACACACACACCCGGGTCAGGAATAAGGGTTCCCGATCAGATTTGTGTGTTAACAGAGCAGAGGACGATTAACGGTGAATATTGTTAAAAAAAGACAGCAGGGAGCAACCTAAAAGGTAACTTATCTGTCTTTTAACCGTAGAATGGTATTATGTTAAACTAAAAATTCTTAACTTCGAGATACGAAGGAGGAATTAATTCAGATATAGAATGTTATTATCAGCAGAACTTTTTATCGAATTATACAGACAAAGCAAGAAAAGCGATTCAGGCAACACCATACAGGAAGCCCTCCAGGAGCATGACCTGACTCCCGAGCAGTGGAATAACTATGTGACGTTCATTGATGACCTGGACCTCAATGAAGACGGTATCCGTATTATGGTAGACGAGCTTAACTCCGGACAGATGAAACTATAGTATTCACCTGCCTCTCAATGCAACCTGCCTGTCTTTCCTGACGGAACTTAACCTGGCCTGAATACTTTCAGGCCTTTTTTTTTATCCTCTCCGATTTAACAGTATTTCATACCGCCAATGGTAAATCCCGGCCTGCTTGTTTCCGGGTGGTTCTGTCACTTTTTGATATAGCTGATGGAAACCCCGGCCCTGCTTGAGCGGTTGATGGTGGTCTCCAGT
>CBFDEE010000210.1:0-5263 GCA_965603745.1 uncultured Bacteroides sp.
TCACGGAAGTAACAGCGGACATTATAATCGGTCGGCATATAGCCGAAAGGAAGATTTTTCCAGTCAATATTCATGTTTAAAAACGGATTATGTGAGAGGACTTAAAATTAGGCATATTACTGAATATACCCAACACCTGCCAGGTGTATTTATGAGAATTGCCTGATGTTTTCGATCTGCTGTTCTTTCGGTACCTCGCACATTTTTTTCGCGATGTCGGTGAAGAAATTATGGCTGGAAAGGAAGTTGATCTGGTACTGGTTCCAGTCCTTCTTGGATTTTATCTTGTGCCTCATACGGTATTCCTGGAACAGTTTGTCGGACTGGATCAGGAAATCCACCCGGCCGATGTGATCGAGATTTGCATCGTTGATGATCTGTTCGAGCAGGTTTTTCGGCTCCGGGGGTATCTTGGTGGCCATGATCAGGCTGCATATCCTGTCGATCTGTTCTTCCGTATACCGGTAGAGCGGCAATATTTCGCGGGCGTATTCGACAGAGCGGGATTCATGATCATCCATCCCGTCGATATAGCCTATATCATGCAACAGGGCTGCCGAGCGAAGCAGCAGGAGGTCTTCATCGCTGACCTTCTCTCCCCTCCCCAGCAGTTCCACCTGGGAATAGACATGGCTGGTATGTTCAACATTGTGGAAAAACAGGTCCTCCGGGAGCTCTTTCTCAAGCTTTTCAAGTACGAACTCCTCCAGGTCGAGCAGGCGCAGAAGCTGGATCTGGATGAAGAATTTGGCGTTGGGTGTAATATTGTCCGCTTCTGAGAATGTAGGGTTCAAGCCTTTGACAAAGAACATGGCAATATCCCCCTTGTATTTTACAGGCATTTTTCCCCGGAACTCACACTGGAAGAAATCCTTGATAAGCTTATAGGTCGTTGCTGAAATGTTTACCTTGCCGGCTTCACCCGAAGATTCCATCCTGCTGGCAGTATTAACGGTATCTCCCCAGATATCATAGGAGTATTTTTTCTGGCCGACCACCCCGGCGATGACTGACCCGGTATGGATGCCTATACGCAAATCCCAGATATCGGTTTTTGATTCTTTCAGGGCTTTCATATGCTGCTGCATTTCGAGAGCAGCCAGGACCACATCGACGGGATTCGTCCGGTTCTTGATGGGAATGCCGCCGGCTGCCATATAGGCATCGCCGATGGTCTTGATCTTTTCGATATTGTACTTCTCAACAACCGAGTCAAAATGAAAATAGAAGCGGTCGAGTTGATCTATCAGGGTGTCCGGGTTCATTTCCTCCGCGATTTTTGTGAATCCCTGGATGTCTGCAAACAGCACGGTTGCCATTTTGAATTTGCTCGAGCTTGCTTTTCCTGTGTCCTTCAATTCATCTGATGTTGTTTTGGGAAGGATATTGGCAAGCAGGTCCTCGGTTTTTTCTTTCTCCTTTATCAGTGATTCCGTTCTCTCCAGGACAACCTCCTCGAGGCGGTATTGTCCCCTGATCTGCTGCATGTTGAACCATTTCTGTATCACAAAGGCCAGGACCAGGATCAGCAGGGTATAGAACAGCAGGGCGTACCAGGAAGCATAGCGGGGAGCCCTGATCCTGAAGAGGAACGAGTCCGGTTCAGAAACCAGGCCGTAGTTGTCACGGCTCCGGACAAGGAAATCATATTTACCACTTTTCAGATCGAAGAATTCAATGTAAGGCATTTCAATCCACTCACTCCACTGACCGTCCGGCCCTGTCATGCTGTATTGGAACGAAGGTGCCGCCTGGCAGGAGTAATCTGTTGATACAAACTCAAAACGGATATGTTTTTTTGATCTGGGGATTTTTATCCGGCCATTTCTTATGGATTTTAAGAAATCCCGTGAAGCCAGGATATCGTATTCATCCGGAGGATCTTCGCCAATAAATAATCCGGAGATGTGGGTCAGAGCCGGGGGGACATCCGGCCTGGCAAGTGAGGGATCATGCCTCAGGATTCCCTCATTTGTACCGATCCAGATGACATCTTCAGGCTCAGCAAACAGGCAGTTGATAACCATTGTATTCAGCGGGCGGTAGGTGACAGGCTGCAGCTGATATGCACCCTCTGGTGACAGCCTGGCCTGAAGGATCCTGTCATCAATGATTCCATCATGTTCGATGCTGATCCACAGATTGCTTCCGGCATACGTTTCCACCTGCCCGACCCTGTAGGTACCTGTCAAAAAAGGCATGTTCAGCAGGGTATCGGGATAAAACTGCAGGTTTAACGGATCGAAAATGAATAATCCCCTTTCACCTGAGAAGTACAGGTTCTGTGATGAGGGGACCAGGTTTATTCCGGATCCGTTTAGGGATTTGAGATCCTCCGGGGTGAAACTGGTATAGGCCAGGTTGCCTGGATCGCTGAAGGGTTTGGAAGATCGGTACAGGGCTTCTGAGCGTGAAGAGAGCCACAGGAATCCGGAAGGTGCAATGGCTATATCGTCTATGCTTACTTTAGGAAGCGCAAAATTCGTCAGTTCTTTCAGCCCGTCAGGGTTCAGGATCCGAAGGCCCTTATCTGTACCTGCAAGCAGGACATTCTCAACGGGTTCATAATACAGGACATTCACAGGATCGGGAAAAACCATTCCGGCCTGCGGCCCGTCCAGAAGGTACAATCCCCTGCTGCTTCCCACAAACAAACCTTCCGGGGAGCCCGCCATGCAGCGGCAGTCTGCGTTTATGCCAGGGATGCGGGAGAATTTCGCGTTTTCTGATGTGGGACTCGCAGGGTCACCCGCAGGCTGAAGGGTGTACAATCCCAGGTTAGTCGCAGCATAAAGAATCCCGTCATACCGCAGGATATCTCTTACGTTGCCATTGAGGCCGTTTATCGGGGAAAAGAAACTGAACGCGGAAGGGAATTCAATTCGGCTCACGGCATGTTCATGCAGGGCCCAGAGATTTCCTGACCGGTCGGCCAGGAGACTGATGATCTCATTACTGTAGAGTCCCCCGGCCACATTGATCCGGCTAAGTACCTTGCCTTCGGCTGATGTAATTATTATTCCCCCGTTAAGGGTTCCGAATGCCATATGGCCTGTAGAAAGAAGGGCAGCACACGAAAATTCATATTCTTCCCGGAATTGCCCGGGGAGGATATCCGCATCGGGGATGGGGACCGTCACGGCATCCGGAAAATCACCCGGGACTGGGACTCTTTCCCCGGTATCCGGGATACTGTCTGCCAGCTCAATTTCTCCACTTTCCGTGCGCGAGAGCAGAAAAACCCGGTCTTTTGCATAGCCGAAAATCCGGTCCCGGTGTTTTATCAGGCGGATATCGCCTTTTACGGAAATATGTTCCCACGATTGGCCGTTATTAATCAGGATGCCATTCCGGGCACCGATAAAGACAAATCCTTCATTGTCCTGGACTATGGAGTTATAATGATTTATATATATGTATGTGCCGGGAAGACAAGTCTGAATATGCGGATGGCCAAGTTCCTGGTAATTAGAAGCTGACAGATTAAAACCCAAAAAAATCCAGCACAGAAAAGCTAAAAAAATGAAAACAAATCTTCTCAGAATGTGAAGAAAATTCATAACTTGTGAATCTGAACATTTGGGCAATTGACTCAAAATAATCAAATTTATGAATTATAATCCTTAATTAAGAATATATCATAATTATGGAACAGAAAACAAAAAAACCAATTCTCGTCACCTGGGATTTCACTGAGAAATCAGGATTCGCACTGGAGCACGGGATTAATCTGGCCAAACATCTGAATACAGAGGTCACCCTGATCCATATCGTGAAAAAGGACAAAGAGATAGATGCTGCACAGGTCAAGATGGATACCCTGGCAGATGAAACGTCCAAGAAGTATAATGTCAAAACCAATACGGTGGTCCCAGCCGGCACCATATTTACCACCATATCGGAAGTGGCAACGGATATTCATGCCGAGATGGTCATTATGGGGACGCATGGAATGAAAGGAATGCAGAAACTTATTGGCAGCTGGGCACTGAAAGTGATCGCAGGATCAAAGGTGCCGTTTATAGTTGTTCAGGCAGCGCCCACTTCGCATGGTTTTGAGAAAATCGTATTCCCGCTTGATTTCCGGAAGGAGAACAAGGAGAAAATCAACTGGATCTATTACATAGCCAGGATGTATAATTCCACATTTTACATAATCAAGGACAAGGTCACGGACGTGAAGTTCAGGAAAGGGGTCCATTCCAACCTGATGTTCACCGAGAAGTTTTTACGGAGCAACGAGATTCCCTATGAGATACATACCTCGCCGGGTAAGAAGGACTTTACACATGAAACCATTGATTTTGCGAGTGAAATAAATGCAGACCTGCTGCTGATCATGACGACCAAGGATATCACCGTGGCGGATTATGTCCTGGGAGCGAATGAACAGCAGATAATATCCAATCGATATGAAATACCTGTAATGTGCATTAATCCAAGACCCGGAAAGATCGGTGGAGGATTCAGTGCCACGGGAGGATAATGAACCGGGTACAAAAGTACTAGCCGCAAAGACCATCCGGCTGCTTTGCGGCTTTTTTTTTATTCAGGCCGGGCGGGGCTGAGTTCCTCGTACTGAAAACAGGCTGTCAATTACATGAACAAATGAAGGAACTGGTATTTGCCACCCACAATGAACACAAGGTAATTGAGATCCAGGCCATACTTGGGAATGAGTTCAGGGTGCTGAGCCTTCATCAGGCCGGGTTTTCGGAGAGTATTCCGGAGGACCGGGATACCATGGACGGGAACGCCATGCAGAAGGCAGGATTTGTATATGAAAGAATGGGAAGGGACTGCTTTGCGGATGATACGGGACTGGAGGTCCAGGCACTCGGGGGAGCTCCCGGGGTGTTTTCCGCACGATATGCCGAAATCAGCGGAGATGTCAGGCAGGGTGAACCGGTCCCTGATGCCAATATCCGTAAATTACTGAAACAGCTGGAAGGCAAATCCGAAAGAGGGGCCAGGTTCAGGACTGTGATTGCGTTGATTATCAATGGACAGTATTATACATTTGAAGGTATAGTTGAAGGCAGTATAATTGACCGGAGGAAGGGATCCGGCGGTTTCGGTTACGACCCGGTATTCCTGCCGGATGGTTACGTGGAGACCTTTGCAGAAATGTCCCTTCCGGAAAAAAAACCAGTGCTTCGCCCTGGTGGGCCTTGCGAATGATTCGGCGTGCGTCGGACGCGCCTTTGTGGCGATCCGACCGTTCGACAAATTCGGACCCAAGCCGGCGTAGCAACAGACCAGC
>CBFDEE010000211.1:0-5260 GCA_965603745.1 uncultured Bacteroides sp.
AATGTTCCCCCGCCGGCATAATCGCATTGACCAGGCTTACCCTCTGCACCCCGGCCAGGTCATATACCAATATCTTCACGAAACCCGTACTGGTCCCCGTTATTCTCCACAGGTCCGTGTCCTTCAGCATCCATCCCCGGATCCTGCCGGGGATGGGTAATATTCTGCTCAATTTAGATCAATTCAAACCTCAATTAGATATATCTTTATTTCCAAATCAAATCATAATGAAACATTCACCCACAGGCATGAAATTATCGATCGGAATTCTTTGTATTGTCCTCCTCACCGGATGCAGATTGGCTCCCGGCGAAAAGGAAAACCAGTCTGAACAACAGCCCGACATCTCCACTCTGGTTGACGGCGGACCGCAAAACCTGTCTTCGCAGCAGCTTGCCTTCCCCACGGCCGAAGGTTTCGGCGCGTACGCAGAGGGAGGCCGTGGCGGCGATGTTTACTACGTGACGAACCTGGATGACGGGGGACCGGGTTCCCTGCGTAACGGTATTCAGTCGGCAAACGGACCAAGGACGATCGTATTTGCCATTTCGGGGATCATACAGCTCCAGTCCGATCTCGTGGTGGACAAAGACCATATAACCATCGCAGGCCAGACTGCACCCGGCGATGGAATATGCCTCAGGGATTACAGGCTGGCGATTGCCGCGGACCATGTTATCGTCCGCTACCTGCGTTCAAGGCTGGGCGATGAATCGGGCCAGGAATCCGATGCGATATCCATAGCCGCAGGCCATAATATAATCGTGGACCATTGCTCTGCCTCCTGGTCTGTGGATGAGGTTTTTTCCTGTTCCACGGGAAGGAAAGGCGCGATTGACAAGGTGACGGTGCAGTGGTGCATCATTTCCGAGGCACTGCACAACAGCATCCACCGTAAGGGAAGTCACGGCTACGGATCTCTGATACGTGGTTGTTACGGGGCTAAATACACCTACCATCACAACCTCTATGCCCATAATAAAAACCGCAATCCACGCCCGGGCAACTATGATTGGAATAACTACAAGACCGATACGCTGGGACTCCTGTTTGATTTCCGTAATAATGTCATGTACAACTGGGGTGGTCCCAGGCCAAGCTACGATGCAGACACAAAATCTGTATGCCGTTACAATTATGTAGGTAATTACGGCAAAGCGGGACCCGATTCAGACCTCCCCGGATGGGCCTACAGTGCATCCTGCAAGCATTTCAGGGCCTACTACTGCGGCAATTATTTTTACGGCGGCATCCCACAGGATCAATGGAGCCTGGTCAATTTCACGGGCCATTGGTCAAAATCGCAGGTGAGCGCATACAAACAGGCTGAGCCCTTTCCAGCAGGTCCCATCAAAACAGAAACCGCCCAGGATGCATTCGCCGCTGTCATGGCACATGCAGGGGCATCCTTCCCGCGTGACGAAGTGGATGAGCGTATTATCCGCGAGGTGCAGGATGGTACAGGGTCCATCATCGACAGCCAGGGGGAAGTCGGCGGATGGCCGGTTTACAAAACTTCAGCCGCCCCGGCGGATATCGACCTCGATGGTATGCCAGATGAGTGGGAAATCCGGCTGGGACTGAACCCGCATGATCCGGGCGACCGTAACGGTGACCTCGACGAAAACGGGTTCACCAACCTTGAAGAATACCTGAATGATCTGGTTATTCGCACTCTTGCTTATATAGCTATATCCGAGATAAATATTGCACAATATAGAATCCTATCAATTATTAGATCCCCTCATGCACTCTAACTCTTATTAAGAGTCCTAATAGTAGGATGGAACAATTCGAAAATTCAAAGGAGTTGATGAAATAGACGATGAATTCTAGAGTTCCACTTGATATTCCTATTTGCCATTATCTACGCTACCAACCTCAATATTGAAACGTAACTGTTTTTCATATTAGGCAGTTACGTTTTTTATCTTTACATATTTTGTCCGCCCGTTACAGGAATGGCCTGCCCGGTTTCATACTCCTGTTCCAGGATGTACAGGACTGCTTTCAGGACATCTTCCACACGGCATCCGCGGCCAAGGGGTACCTGTGATTCATAGTGCTTCCTGACGTCATCAATGGTTTTCGCTCCGGGAACTTTACCTTCGTTCAGGTATTGAAGGAAAAGCCCGTTTTCGGGATCCGACCAAAGAGAACCCTCGAAGAGAATACCGGGACAGATTGAGTTGACTTTTATATTATACGGGGCAAGCTCCAGGGCGAAGGACTGTGTCAGACCGATGCTCCCGAATTTTCCACCAGCATTGGCAAAATCCATTTTGATTCCGCTCAGACCAGATGTAGAGTTGATCTGGATGATATCACAAAATCTCTTCTCGCTTTCCTGATTATTGTCATCTGAATTGGCTGCATAGGCAGCCTGCTGGATCTTCATGATCCTGCTGACTGCTTTAACCCCGTAGAAGTAGGCATTATAATTGATCCTGGTGACCAGGTCAAAGGTCTCATCATCCATTTCATCGAGTCCCCCGGACCTTAATATCCCCGCATTGCTGATAAAACAATCTATTCCCCCGAATGATGCCACGGTTTTAAGCATCAGTTCCTCAAGGCTTTCAGGCTCGAAAATGTCTGTCTTCACGAACATGGCCTGGTTCTTCATTCCCATCTTATCAAGCTCCTGAATCATACTCTTTCCGGCTTCCTCATCCACATCGGAGACGACCACATTTGCCCCTTCGATGAAAAGTCCCCGTGCAATACCTGCCCCGAATCCATTAAATGCACCCGAAATAATTACGACTCGCTGGTCCGCCGGTCCACTCCCTGCAGCTCCTGTTGCCGCCATCCTCCTGTAGTTTTCTACCTCCCAGGTGTCAATGAACCTAATTTGCTCGGGTGTCATGGGATGCGGACCGCCGAAAGAACCGGAATGCCAGGCAATCAACATTTTATCCTCGTAAATATCCAGTATATTATCAGCATCCGCTGCATTGTCTCCAATAGCGATCATTCCTAGTCCTCTGATCAACAGTATTTTAGGAATGTATCCAAACCGTTTTTCGAATGCATCTATCTTAATGCCCAGGTCCTTCCTGAGATCCCCGGTTGATCCTTTGTTTTCAAAGAAGATATAATTGGATTTGCAGTATGTTATGATGTCCGGAGTAAAAGGCGTGCTGATCAGCTTAAAATTCTCTTCTGATGCGGTGAAATGTTCAATGAGGCCATTATTTCTCAGCCGCAGTGTTTTAAGCCGTCCCCTGGAGACCAACATCCGCAGGTAAGGTAGCACATTTATTATATCCGCGGGTATTTCGCCGGGCTCTCCTGACGGGGATTCGTGTGCGGTTTTTTTAAGCCGCTCAAAGATCCCGTCATAAATTTCCCGGATCCTGTCCGCAGTATCCGCCCCAACGAAAATACCATGATTCTGGATCAAAATGATGGAGGGATCTGTTTTGGAAGATTCTCTGTAGGTGGAAAGCTGAAGCTCAATTTCTTTGTACAGGGTGTAACCAGGATCGGTGTATGGAAGATAAAGCGTATCACCGCCGAAGATTGCATCAAGGTGCTTTTCGACCTCTGCACTGCACAGTATCCCGTTTACCAGGGTTGGATGAAGATGGACTACGAACTTATAATTGATCAGGTCATGAAGCGATGTTTCCACAGATGGCCTGCGTCTGGGAGTGAGGTTGGCCGCCGCAAGGTCATCCTTAATCTCACTTTCACGCTCAAAAAAATCCTCTGAATATGCTGCTGTCGAAATGACACGTAGTTTTTCACTGTCGATAATGGCAAATTCTCCCTCTTCGATGGTTGCCAAGGGAAAACCGCTGGCCTTGATCCACATCCGGTCCGCTGTTTTCAGCGAGGTGTTCCCGCCTCCGGCTATGACAGCCCTTTTGTTTTTTCCGTAATACCTGGATATATTAACCAGATCCAAAATATCTTTTTCCATGGTTCAAAACTGATGAAGCGAATTCCGTAACCCTGATCGATTAAAATTAAGAACTGTATTTGTTGAATCAAAACAGTTATTTACTTCGGTCGATTTTTCTTATTTTAAGGATTTTTAAGAGGCTCATTACCGGGACGGGAGACAAAATCCGGTACTTTTGCATTACTGAAGGTTTCATAAAAAATCCGATATTTACATAGTTGATGGCCATACGGATCACTGATACCCGATTCCACTTTTCGCGGCGCATCAAGCGGAGGTTGCACCGGTAATATAAACCACTAATTCATCGAATAAATGATTGCACATGTTGTTATCATCAAGCTTAAGGCAGATGCATCGGATGATGTAAAGGAGCTCATCCTTGAAAGACTTAAAAAACTGGAAGGTTCCATCGGCTTGATCCGCCGGTGGGAGGTTGGAGCTAACATCGGTTCATCCTCCAACCCCGGGGATATTGTAGTAAACTCAGTATTCGACTCACTGGAGGATATACAAACATTCAGGGTACACCCGGCACATGCGGCGTTCAAGGATTTTCTCAAGCCCTACCTTGAGGTTTCATACACAGTTGATTATAAAACTTAATACACAACATCCATGGATTGGGGAAAGAAAAACAGATTATCACAACTTTTTGGTGCAGATGGAAAATGCTTCTATCTGCCGATTGATCATGGCTATTTCTTGGGGCCAACCAACAAACTTGAAAAACCAGGCGAAACCGTTGCACCGATCAAACAGTATTGCGACGCTCTCTTTGCCACGAGGGGAATAATCCGTAATTGCATAGACCCGAAGGACAGTCTGCCCTTAATACTGAGGGTATCCGGTGGTACCAGTGTGGTGGGCGGTCCACTTACAAACGAGGTGCTGACTACTTCGATTGACGAGGTTATTCGTCTCAATGCCCAGGCAGTTGGGGTCTCCTGTTTCGTGGGTACTGAACATGAGAAACAGACCCTCGGCAACCTGGCAGAGCTGGTAAACTTATGCGAACCATATGGCATACCGGTCATGGCAGTAACCGCTGTCGGCAAGGAACTTGAAAAAAGAGAGGCCCGTTTCCTCGCGCTCTGTGCACGCATCTTTGCCGAACTTGGCGCAAGTGTGGTCAAAACATACTGGTGTGAAGAATTCGAAAAAGTTACCGAAGGATGTCCTGTACCGGTTGTGATTGCAGGAGGTCCGAAGTGTGAAACCGTACGGGAAGTTCTGGAATTCGTACACGACGGGATGAAGAGGGGTGCCGTTGGAGTTAATCTGGGACGCAATGTCTGGCAGGCAGGAAATCCTCCCGCCGTGGCCCGGGCATTGAAAGCCTTAATTCAC
>CBFDEE010000212.1:0-5211 GCA_965603745.1 uncultured Bacteroides sp.
GGTGTTCGAATCCCCCGCATCCGTCGTATTCGATGAGGCCGAAAACCGTGTGCACACCATCAAAGCAGTAATGGTGGCAACCCTGGGCAGCTAGCAGACGCGGAGCGCCTGTACCGGTGGACAGGCTGGCCTGTTCCCTTTATTAATTCCCTGAGAATGCGATAATTATCCAAATTACTTGACATTGTGGAAAGTTTATTTGTAACTTGTGTTGCTCTAAACCAGCATTTTCAACATGACACTTTATGTTGGTAATATACCCTATGTGGTAAAGGAAGAAGAACTGAAAGAGATTTTTCAGGAATTTGGTACAGTAACCAGTATTAAGATCATCACGGATAAATATACCGGACGGTCAAAGGGTTTTGGTTTTATAGAACTGGAAAAAGAAGAGCAGGAGGATGCTGCGGTTAAAGAGTGTAACCGCAGGGAAGTTCACGAACGGAACCTCGTGGTTGCCAAGGCGCACTCAAAGAAAGGTTATAATGAACGGTAGCACTGTCCTGTGTCATCAGACGATCAGTTCTTTCACGAAGTAGAATGTCATTGCCAGTGAGGCGGCAAGTTTCAGTCCCACACCCATCATCAATCCCAGTACTGATCCCATGCCGGCCCTGAAGGCCACGGATGCTTTCTTGCCCGTAAGGGATTCACCTATCACCGCCCCGGCGAACGGCCCGATAATGATACCCAGGGGCATTACAGGGGCAAGCGCTAAGATCCCGACAACAAGCCCTATACCCGCTCCCCACATGCCTGCCTTCGAACCACCGAACTTTTTTGTTCCCCAGATGGGCACTATGTAATCAAGTATCGTTACAATGACCGCGATGGCCCCGAACATTACCAGGAATTCGAAACTGAATTCTGCATATTCTGAAAAATGCAGGAGCAGGAGTCCCACGAAACTGAGCGGGGGACCCGGGATTACGGGAAGAATACATCCGATGATGCCCAGTATCATCAGTACCGATCCGCCTGCCGTAAGTAATATGTCTCCCATCGTATTTCCTGCCTAGTGATGAGGATCTGCACTTTCGCCTGCAACGCTGTAACCGGCATCGGCGATGGCTTTTTCAATGGCGAGCTGCGAAGTTTTCGTGGAGTCGAATACCACTACCACCTCTTCTTTTGTATGGGAAGCTGTTGCCTCCTGTATGCCATCCAGTTTGTTGATGCTTGCCGTAATTGCATTTTCACAGCCTTCGCAGGTCATTCCCTTCACATCCAGATTAATATGAGCAAGGTTTTCTTCGGAAAGAGCCACTTCTGCTGCAGTCTCCTTTGAAGATGTTTTCGAACCTGATGATGAACATGCCGTTCCCAGAAATGCAATGCCCAGGAGGAATACAATAACTTTCATATCTGACGCTTATTGATAATGGCGCAATTTACTAAAATAATTTGCCAGATTTTATGTTTTACCTGACAGGTAATTGACTTAAGGGCTTTCTTTTACTATTTTTGGTTGATTTGAAAGGAGAGAACATATACGACAAGATCAGGGAGATTTTTGGTGAATCACCAGGTACGCTTAGCATTCTGGAAGAGAAAGTCGATATAGACCTGCAGATGGAATACTTCGAATATTCCAAAGCAGCAAAGAAGAATCTCGACGAGAAATCCATTCTGAAGGAGATGCATGAGCTTTATAATCCGAAATGGACGGTCGAACAGAAAAAAAAGCTGTTTGTACGCCTGGCTTCAATAGAGAATGTGGAAGCATACAGGTTCATTGAGAATTATCTCAACGAGGGGCATGAGGAGATCCGGAACTGGGCTATCCTGGCACTCCAGGAGAGCAGGATGCTCCTGGAAAGCAAATTGCTCGATGAGAACCAGGTCTTCATTTCGACGGGACTCGGTGGAAAGGGCTCAAAGCTGAGATATTTTGTCGTGCTGATAAGGAGGGATGAAGGAGAATTTCCGGAACATCAGCAAAAGATAATCCGAAATGAGTTTGAAATTACCCTGAAAAAGTATAACGCAGAGGTTGAAAACCTGGAATACCTGGGGGATTATGCCACCATGCTTGTCGTAATTCCCTTGAGAGTTCCACTGAAAGATGTTTTCCGGGAAGCCATACAGGAATGCAATCAGTACGGAGATTTTCTCAAATTAAATTTTATCGTAACCAACGTCAGGGAGCTGGATCAGGAGGAAATTAAGGATTTCCTCAGCAGGCAGGAACAGACTACCCAGGATAATGGTCAGCCGGGCAGTCCGCTTCTTTCCTGATCCCCGGCAGTTTATGCTTTTATTCAGCTTTTTGTGCTGTCCTCGAGATCTTCGAATTCGACGTTCGAGAAATTTTCGGTAATGGGTTCCCCAACTTCCGTTGCAACGCTTTCCTCAGGAGCTTCATCTGCGTTTTCGGCTTCTTCCGGGGCCGGTGCGTCTTCAGCAGCTGCTTTGCTCTCCGTCTTTTCCTCAGCAAGCACCTGTAATTCAGTTTTCTCAGTTGCTGCATCTTCTGAAACCGTTGCGCTATCCAGTGCTTCCTCCGGCTCAAGGATCTCGGGAGCATTGATTTTAATGTACTCGATGGCTTCGCTCAGTCCATCGACAAACTTCTCAAAATCTTCCTTGTAGAGAAAGATCTTGTGCTTCTCAAAATAGAATCTTCCATCCCTGTTGAACCTTTTTTTACTCTCCGTCAGGGTCAGATAGTAATCATTCCTCCTGGTAGTCTTGACATCAAAGAAATAAGTCCTTTTCCCGGCTCTCACGGACTTTGAAAAAATCTCTTCCCTTTCTGTCTTAACACCTTCCTCAATTTTATCGGTTCCTTCTGCCATCAGTGTTAAATTTAGTTATCTAATCGGTTTGAATTCCAAAAATAGAAAATTATTTTAGAAAATTACAAATAATCAGGACTTTGATTGGCCTTCCTAACAATCTGACAATGGGTAGTTTTTGGAGCATTATACTTAAAATAAAGCGTGTTTTTATCAAATTTTGGATTATTTTTGCATCCATTCCTGATTAAAGGTTTTTTACTACAAATGTTCAGCAGAAGGCTATTAAGGATCAAGGTATTGCAGACGCTGTATTCCTTTCATAAAGTGGATGGTACGACATATACCAGCACAGAGAAAAACCTTTTGCACAGCATTGAAAAATCCTATGAGCTGTATCACCTGCTTCTCCTCCTGCTGATCGACGTGGCTGATTTTGCCGAATCGAAGATCGAGCAGTCCAGGCAAAAGAGGATACCCACTCATGAGGACCTTCATCCCAACACACGGTTCATCGATAACAGCCTTCTGAAACAGATAAGAAATAACAGGGCCTTTAAAAATTTCCTCAGCAGAACACCCCTCAGCTGGGTTCAGTACCCGGAGATCGTCAGGAACATGTACCAGTTTATAACAGAAACGGATATGTACAAGGAGTTCATGTCGGCTGAAGAGCATTCGTACAGAAGCGATAAGCGCTTTCTCGAGAGGATATACACGGACCTTGTAATGAACTTTGAAGACCTGTACCTGAATCTTGAGGAACAGAGCATCTACTGGATTGACGATGTGGACTATATCATCAAAATGATTGTCAGGACGATCAGGAAGTTCACTGCGGATAATCCCGAAGGCGGTGAACTGATGCCTATGTTCAAGGATAATGATGACCTTTCCTACTGTAAAAAGCTGCTTCGGACAACGATTAAGCACGAAGAAGAGTACCTGGAACTGATTAAGACTTCAGCCAATAACTGGGAACTGGAGAGGATAGCATTTATCGACAGCCTTATCCTTCAGCTGGCCATATCCGAAGCCATCGAATTCAAATCGATCCCGACCAAGGTAACCATCAACGAATTCATTGAGATCGCAAAGGCATACAGTACGCAGAAGAGCAGCCAGTTCATCAATGGTATTCTGGACAATATTTTAAACGGGCTGAAGACGGAAGGCAGGATCGTGAAAAGGGGGAGGGGATTAATCGGAGAAGTGTAGGATATTGCTGTTGCTGAAGAGCTAAAAGATTTGTTACTTTGCACTTTCCAAATCGTTTAAGCGAGAGGAACATGTTACCGGCCCCGCCAGATTCTAGATTGGAACACCGGTTTTGATAATTTGAATTTATGTTTTATATAACAAACCATTAGTGATGAATAATTTTATGTTGATTTTTCTGATGCCGCAATCACCGGATCAGAGTCCTGTCCCTTCTTTCGTATTTCTTTTACTGATCATCGTTGTTTTTTATTTTTTCATGATCAGGCCACAGATGAAGAGGCAGAAAGACCTTAAGTCTTACCGGGAAGGATTGAATAAGGGAGACAAGGTAGTAACCACCGGCGGTATATACGGAAAGGTATTGGATATCAAGGACCAGACGGTTACCGTGGAGATTGCAGATAATGTCAGGATTAAGATTGACAAGAGCGCCATTCTGAAAGACAGCACGGACCTGGGAAAACAGAAGTAGGCAGTTTCATCGCATGGTTGCAGGTTTGAATTCGTTCAACTGCTGACATATGCAGAATAAAGGAACAGGGAATAGCAGGCTCGGGGACATGACAAAGCGGTTCACCAGGGTCTCGGAACGCAAAAAAGTCACCTTGAACAAAAGGTTCCTGATCTTTTTCTTCTTCCTTCTGTTATCCATCCTGTTCTGGTTCCTTACAGCCCTGAATAAGGAGTATATCACCTCCATATCATATCCTGTACGCTATTTCCGGTTTCCGATGGACAAGGTGCTGGTCAATGATTTACCAGACAGGCTTGAACTGACAGTAAATGCAAGCGGATTCACCCTGCTCAGCCACAAGTTGAAATCCAGGCTGACTCCGATCACCTTTGATGTGAACTCATTTTCCCCCAACACGTTCAGGAATGATCCCTCCGCGGTTTATATCCTGTCAGGAGATGCCAAGGATGAAATATCCAGGCAGCTGTCCAACGAGATCGAAATCCTGGATATCAACCCGGATTCACTGATCTTCAGATTCGCCACCAGGACATCGAAACTGGTCCCGGTTCATCCTGTCCTGAGTATCGGCTTCGAACAGCAGTTCATGCAGACCGGGCCATACGTTCTGGAGCCGGACAGCATTACCGTTTCCGGACCGGAAGTGATCATTGACAGTATTGATGCGGTCGAGACAGAAGAATTCAACATGGCAGGGATCAAGGAAAGCTTCAACCAGGAGCTCAAGATCCGTCCCCTTAACAAAGTCGATTTTAATCCTGTCGAAGTTTGGCTGCA
>CBFDEE010000213.1:0-5203 GCA_965603745.1 uncultured Bacteroides sp.
CATGCTCTCATCACAATAGGCCATGAACTCATCAAAATACTCGTGGATCAGGGGATCAGAGGGACCCGGCAGATGGGTGGCAATCATCCCGGTACAGGATATTTGCTGCCGCCAGGCTTTCAGGTATCGGGACTCTTTTTTACCATCCGGATTCTCAGTGCATATGCTCCAGTGATTGGACCCGGTATAGGGGAAACGGTTATTGGCATCCAGGATGGCCAGGTCGGCATTATTGATGAAACGGTAGTCTGCCTTCCGGAGCATGGGACACAAAAGATCGCCCGAGAAAATCATCTTGAGCGGATCCTGCCCGGGTACAGACAGTTCGAAGACCAGCATCGAGGGACCGGAGGCCTTTTCTCCGTGATAAACCGGGAACGGGGTAAGCACCAGTTCGGGGATACCCTCTATTGCACCGGCCTGTCCCGGTTTGATCTCATAAAAATCCGTCAGCGGGGGAAGTTGGGGGAAAGAAGCCGACACAAAATCCCATCCCGGCCGCATAGAATACAGGGGCAGACGCTTCTCCTTCCCGTGATAACGGTAATAACTCTGCAGGATCCAGTCCAGCGACAGGGTATGATCCAGGTGCGAATGGGTAAGCACTACTGCATCCGGCAGCCGGTTCCCGTGACGGACAAGGTACTGCACGATCCCGTGCCCGGCATCAATCAGCACTTCCCACTCAATGCTGCCGGATTCTGCTTCAGCGGATGAAGATTTCAGGATCGAAAATGAGGCATTGGCCAGCTGCTCCTGGTCCTCCGGATCATAGAAGGGATGTTCGCTGCCGAGTGGGACCGGCCATGCGTTCCCGGTTCCATTGACCCGTATGAAATATTTACCCATCATTGCAGGATTATTTATACATGTAATATTCCGGGAAAAGGACGCAGAACAGGCTCATCACTCCTCTCCCAGAAAATCCTTTAATTCATGGTACATTCTCTGGAGCGGGAGTCCCATTACATTGAAATAGGACCCCTCGATCTTCTCCACACCGATATATCCAATCCAGTCCTGTATCCCGTAAGCTCCGGCTTTATCAAAAGGCTCATAATGATCTATATAGTAATTGATCTCCTCATTGCTGAGGTCTGCGAACCAGACCAGGGAAGAGGCACAGAATGAATGAGTCCGGGATGACATCCTGAAACACACCCCGGTAAGCACTTCATGCATGCTTCCCGAAAGCCGGTTCAGCATCTCGAAGGCTTCACTGCGGTCGGCCGGCTTGTTGATAACTTCCCCCTCCATCCATACGATGGTATCCGCAGTGATCAGCAGCGTATTTTCGGGAACAGCTTCCATGATATGCTCCGCTTTCAGCCCGGCCAGGTAGACGGGAATCATATCTTTTGCCAGGCCTTCCGGCCAGGTTTCTTCGAGGGAATTGTTGACCATGACCCTGAATTCCAGTCCCATTTCCTCAAGCAGGTACTTCCGCCTGGGGGAGCCGGAGCCGAGTATAATATCGTACTTCCTGAGTGCTTCGTACAACATCTTCACCGGGGAATATGGGGATGAATAATGATGTAGAAGATCACCGAATACAGGATGCCAGCAAGCATGATCAGTTTTGTGAGATTGCTGCAGGAATGGTATTCTTTTTTATCACCGGCTGCAATAAGCCGGAAAACCAGGTAAAGGAAGGGAAGTATGAGCATCAGGCCGAACCAGAGCAGGGACAGCAGATCAATTCCACCACCGGGCTTTCTTAAAAGGTAGGTCACGTATACATAGACCAGGGAAGCTACCATGAGAAGGATCAGGATAACTACCAGTCCCCTTGTAAGCCTTATCCCGAGTACAATCGGCAGGGTGTTCCTGCCATAGGCGGCATCTCCCTCGAAATCTTCAACATCCTTGATGATCTCGCGGATGAGTGTCGAGAGGAAGGCAAAGAATGAGAAACCTCCCACCCAGGCCAGGATGCTGTTAAAATTCATATCACCCGCGATCAGTATCTCCGCATAGGCCTTATTCAGCAGGGGAACTTCAAAAACGACCACGACGAAGGGGACTACGGCGGTAAAAATGGAGACGATGAGGTTGCCTACCAGGAATTGCCGCTTGTAGGTCGTGGAATAAAACCACAGGAGTCCCGCCGCAAGCACATAGGCAATCCCGAAGCCGGGCATTCCCACATGCCAGGAAAGGTATATCCCGGTCAGTACCCCGGCTGAGTTCAGAACGATATGAAGGGCCATCGCCCATCTCCGGCTGATCTTCTTTCCAACGATGACGGTCGAGGGCCGGTTAAGCAGGTCCGTCTTCATATCAAAATAGTCATTGATCACATAACCCGCTGCCGTAATTGCCACGGATGAGAAAACAAGCAGGAAAAAATGAAGAGGGCCAAGCTGGGGCTCAAAGCCGTTTATCGCAAGGATGGGCCTGATGATGAGCAGCCTCATCATATACTGGGTTGCCGCAATGATGAGCAGATTCTGGTACCTTATCAGTCTTAACAGTGCCATGCTTACCAGGTAAATGCGTCCGGTTCCATCCATTTGCCCTGGAGCCGCAGGACCTGTTCGATCACATCACGAACGCATCCTCCGCCGCCGGGCTTATCCGAAATATACACCGATATGGATTTAATCTCTTCGACTGCATCTGAGGGACAGGTAGGGAATCCCACTTCCTTCATAACAGGGTAATCGGGCAGGTCATCACCCATATACAGTATGTTTTCCGTCCCAAGCTCATATTTTCCAAGGAAATCTCTCATGTCCTCGATCTTATTATTCGATTTGAGATACACATCCTTTACGCCGAGATTCCTGAACCTGTCTTCCACTGCACCCGAATTACCCCCGGTAATGATGCAAATGGGATAGCCCTTACGGATGGCATACTGTATGGCATAGCCATCCTTGATATTTGCGGAGCGCATTATTTCACCACTGGGATGCAGATTGATCTTTGCATCGGACAGTACACCGTCCACGTCAAAAATAAAGGCTTTTACCTTGTTGAGTTCTTCCTTGAAATTGCTCATTAAGACCTGAAATGATTTGTAATGCTGTCAGAAACAAATGTATATAATTTTTGTAACTCGGGGTGGCCATTTAACAGTTCAATGTGGCTGCGGACGACCTCGCTGTCGTTTCTTGAAGCGGGACCCGTCTGGGCAGCTGCGGGATCCATCTCAATCACCTTTGATGCAGTTTCCATGATCAGGGGCTTTAAAAGGTTGAAATCCATTCCCTTCGACAACAGGATATCCTGTGAAAGGTGGTACATATGGTTGCTGAAGTTGCAGGCAATGATGCCCGCCAGGTGAAGGATCTTCCTATTCTGCGAGTCCATTCGGTACATCCGGTTCGATATCCTTCCGGCCATCCTTTCGAGTATGGCTGTGCTATTCGGGGAATTGCCCTCTATACAGACAGGGATGCCGCGGAAATCCACGGGCCGTTCCTTTGAAAATGTCATCAGGGGGTACAGGACCCCGTATTCAGCCGATATTCCCTTAAATATATCCGCAGGGACACTGCCTGCGGTATGCACCATCATCGGCCTTTTCTTTAATTCTATCCGGCACAGCAGATCGGGAATAACACGGTCTGATACGCAAAAAACCTGGATATCCGCATCCGGTTCCAGTTGCCCGGGGTCCGTTGTCCACCTCGAGTCCAGCCGCTCTGCGAGTGACCTGGCTGAGTCTTCACTGCGGCTGAATACCTGGAGGATGCTGTAACCCGCATCCCTGAGGGCCGGTCCGAGATGCCAGGCCAGGTTGCCGGCACCCATGAGTATCAGTTTACCTGATTGAGCTGTTTCCATAATGATCCGGAGTTTTAACGAATTTACAAGGTTTTACACAAAACAAAAAGGCCGCCCCCCCGAATGGGAAAGGAACAGCCTCTGTTTATATCATCCCGTGGAAGGTTCTGTCAGAAACAGTACCGGTTTTCGTCTATCATCCGGTCGGCGATCCTGCGGCGGGCCTCCTTGACGTTAACACCTGCAACGGCGGTATAATGCACGATCCCCTTTTCAAGGAGTTCACGCACCTCACCGAAAGCAAATGAACAGGCAGCATCCCTGATGCTTTTTGCGATCCTGGATGCGGCATCGTAGACGAACACATCCAGTATATCCCTGTATACCCTGATCTCGTCTTCCCCCTTGAGGGATTCAATCTTCTTCACCCTGATCATCAGTGATTCGGCCGCATACAGCTGCATTACGGCATCGGAAATGGAAGCCAGTATCTCCTGTTCCATCACGATCGTACGGGTGAACTTATCCGAAGCGGCTTTCACGATCATCAGGATGAGCTTTTTGAAGTTGCTGATGTACCCGGCCTTCTCTTCGTAATATTCCAGTTCCCCCTGCTTCTGCTCCTTCAGGTTTCTGATCTCCTCGAATGCCTTTTCAGCTTCTTCGTTTATCGGCAGAATGCCCTTGGCGCCTTTCTTCAGTATATTATCAAGGATCAGAAGCCTGTTGATCTCGTTGGTACCCTCGAAGATCCGGTTGATCCTGGAATCGCGGTATCCGCGTTCAACAGGCATCTCGGCAGAGTATCCCATTCCGCCGTATATCTGTACGGCTTCGTCCACAACGTAATCCAGCATTTCCGAGCCAAACACCTTCAGAATGGCTGCTTCAAGCGCAAAATGATTGAACGCACCCATGGTATCCCGTCCCTTGTCCTCGCCGTTGGCAACGTAAAGGCCGATGGCATCATCCAGGTGTTTGCTAGCCCGGTATACGGCTGATTCATTCGCAAATGTCCGGATCACCTGTTCCGCAAGCTTGTGCTTGATGGCCCCGAACTGTGAGATCAGGCAGTTGAACTGTTTTCTTTCGTTCGCATACTGGACAGACTGGTCGATGGCTGTTTTTGCCGAACCGATTACGTTCCCTCCCAGCTTTATTCTTCCCATATGAAGGATATTCAGGGCAATACGGTAGCCTTCGCCTCTCTTCCCCAGCAGGTTCTCTACTGGGACCATGCAGTCGTTAAAGAAGATCTGCCGGGTAGATGAACCCTTGATGCCCATCTTTTTTTCTTCGGGATTGAAGGTGATCCCCGGGAAGTCCTTTTCCACGATAAATGCACTCAGCACCCTGTCATTATCTATCTTGGCAAACACGGTCATAACATCTGCAAATCCGCCGTTGGTTATCCACATCTTCTGCCCGTTCAGGATATAATGCCTGCCATCCTCCGAAAGAACGGCTTTGG
>CBFDEE010000214.1:0-5193 GCA_965603745.1 uncultured Bacteroides sp.
AAGTATACTGGCAGTTCAAGGAAGCGGTTACAGGGATGGGGGAGGCCTGCCGCAAATTTGACACACCGGTTACGGGGGGTAACGTAAGCTTTTACAACCAGGCCAGCATTGAAGGCAAAACTGAGCCGGTACACCCGACCCCGGTGATCGGGATGCTCGGGATCGTAAATGAAAAGCAGCATATGATGTCGCTGGACTTCAAGGAAAAGGGAGATGTGATCTTCCTGATCGGGAAGTCCGTGAACGACCTGGCCTGTTCACAGTACCTGTATTCCATCAAGGGCATTAAGGAGAGTCCCCCTCCCCATTTCGACATTGATTATGAATACCGCATACAGCGGGCTGTACTGGGACTCATTAAGGGCGGCATGATCCGCTCGGCACATGATGTTTCGGACGGGGGACTGTACGTAACCCTGGTTGAGAGTGCCCTGCCGAGGGACCTTGGATTCGACATCACATCACCTGCCGAAGTCAGGAAAGATGCCTTCCTTTTCGGGGAAGCCCAGAGCAGGATCGTGGTTACGGTTAACGAAGCCGAGGATGATGATTTCATTGATTTTATGATGGACCAGCAGCTGAATTTTTCGGCACTCGGCCATGTCACCAAGGGAGAACTCCGGGTGGACGATGCATCATTCGGCTTTATCTCCGATGTAAGGAAAATTTATATGAGCTCCCTGGAGGATGTACTGGAAGAACAATAAACAAGCTTGACCAATTGTAAATAATAACATTGCTTTACAAGCGTTTAATGAGGTAAAGAATCTCTTGAAAAAATACCTGCCCATAATCATCCTGCTGATGCTTGCCCTGAATGCCAGCGGACAGGTTCAGAAAGTCCAGAACAAGCCCGGCTATGATTACAAGTGGATACACTTTGGTTTTATGGTGGGACTGAATACGATGGACTTTGGTTTTGAGCGGCCGGGCAGTGGTTTCGACTCACTCTTCTTCGCAGATGTCAGCAGTCCCAATCCTGGTTTCCAGGTAAGCATTGTGTCTGACCTGCGGATGGGAGACCGGCTGTCCCTGCGTTTTCTCCCCGGAATCACCTTCGGGTCGAGGGAGTTTTCTTTTTATGATGAGGACGGACTGGCGAGCCAGCAGACCGTGGAATCGAATTTTCTCGATTTTCCGCTGCTTGTCAAATACAAATCCTGGCGCGTGAACAACTACAGGCCCTACCTGATCGGCGGGGTAAACTTCAGGTATGATATGGCCGCAAGGAAGGATTATGAAGAAGACGGCCCTTGGGTCCGCCTCCACAAACCGGATTTTTATGTGGAATTCGGATTCGGTATCGATTTTTTCCTGCAGTACTTTAAATTCTCTCCCGAACTGAAAGTATCCGCCGGATTCAGGGATGTACTGATTCACGATCCCGCAGGCGGACTGGCAAGCAGGTATGTCAACTCCATTGAGAGGCTGAACTCCTACCTGGTCATGCTCTGTTTTTATTTCGAATAGCTCTGCCGCCTGAATTCAGCGCAGAGCACAACTGCGGCAGACGCCACATTCAGCGATTCGGCATGTACGGAGGGATCATGGGGCGGGATGCTGATCACGAGGTCAGCAAGATCCATAAGTGTTTCTGACAATCCCCTGGATTCGTTGCCGAGCAGGATCATGCCTTTTTCCGGCAGGCTGCTCCGGTAAAGGTTCTCCCCCAGGCTTCCCGTGGCAAAAACCTGGTAAGCGGTCTCATGGTCCGAACTAATCTCCTGGATCAGTGTCCCGATATCAAGGTAATGCACCCGCACCCTGAGGAAGGATCCCATGGTGGATTGTATCACTTTCGGGTTATAGAGTTCGGCCGAGTCCTCCGAGCAGAAGATGTCCCTTATACCGAACCAGTCCGCGATCCGGACGATGGTGCCAAGGTTGCCCGGGTCCTGTATGTTCTCAAGTGTGAGGGAGAGTCCCTCACTAATGCCGGGAATGTCCGGCGTATATGCCAGCTGATGCACAATGGCCATTGCCCGGTTGGGTTCCTGCTGCAGGGAAAGCTGCCTCAGCTCTGCGGCCCCGACCTCAAGATGTTCTGTTCCCCCGGGAATGCTTCCCCCGAATTCAGCCAGCCAGTCCCCCGTAGCAACAACGGATTCCACCCTGAAGGGCAGGCTCCCGGGTCCGGGACCCAATAATTCCCTTACCATTTTATCCCCCTCCACGATGAACAGTCCCAGTTCCTTCCTGAATTTCTTGCGGGCCAGGCTGCGAATCCGCTTCTTATTGTTGATGCTGAGTGCTGGCATTGTTAATTACGTGTCTCTTCCTGGGGGACTGATATGCCTGAAGTTGAGTATATTTGCTTCCAAGATACGAATAATTAACACGCTTTTGCCCGTTGCGCGCTCACATAGCATCCATGCGAACCTTCCTGCATTTATAGCCGTGCTGATCCTGCTGCTGTCCTCCTGCAACTCAACCAAGTTCGTGGCCGAGGATGAGTACCTTCTTGACAAATACAGGCTGAGAATCGAGGAGGGCCATGTGGATCATAAGGAACTGGACTCTTATATCAAGCCAAAACCGAACAAGAGGATCCTCGGGCTGAAGTTCTACCTGGGAATGTACAACCTGTCAGGGAGAAAGGATAATGGATTCAACCGGTGGCTCGGGAAGATCGGCGAATCTCCGGTCCTTTACAATGAATTCGAGACAGAGCGGAACAACGAGCAGCTCAGCCTGTACATGAGGAACAAGGGATACTACGATGCACAGATCTCCGATACAGTCAGGTTCCGGAAGAAGCAGGCGACTGTAAGCTATGCAATCCAGCCCGGGAAGCCCTATACCATCCGGTCCATTTCCTACAACCTTGAAGATACCAGCCTTCAGTCGGTGTTCATGCCCGATACAGTCAACAGCCTGCTCATGACCGGGGATAAATTCGACGTGGACCGGCTTCAGGCAGAACGGACCAGGATAGAAGTCAACTTCAGGAAACGGGGGTATTACAATTTCAACAGGGAATATATTTATTATTCGGTCGACAGTTCTTTTGGGAACCACCAGGTGGATCTGACACTGGGCATTAAGAAATTCATCGTGACATCTGATGACGGGTACAACCTGGTCGTGCCTCACAGGAAATACATGGTAGAAGAAGTGTTTATTTATCCCGGATTCGATCCGAACCGTGCCATGAGGGATTACCAGGGATATATCGAGGGACTCAACCATGAAAAATTCAATGATTTTGTTTTCCTTTATGAGGGAAAACTGAGGGCAAATCTCAGCGTAATTTCCCAGAGCATATTTATCCTGCCTGGGGAATTGTACAACCAGGAAGGGGTCAGGCAATCCTCCAAGCACCTGTCCTCCCTGCGGATCTACAAGATGGTGAATATCGTTTTCGAGGAGAAAAACCCGAAGGATGAGGTAAACCGGGACTACTATCCGCTGGTATGCCATATACAATTAAATCCCACAACAAAACAGTCCTACACTATCGAACTGGAAGGTACCAACTCGAGCGGGAACATCGGTGCCGGGGGGAACCTGAATTACCTTCACAGGAACCTGTTCGGAGGGGCGGAGAACTTCTCCGCCAGGATCTCGGGGGCCATTGAGACAATCCGGCAGGCGGATGAGAAGGGATTCGGGAATATGATCGAACTGGGAACCGAAGCCCGGCTGAGCCTTCCGCAGTTCCTGCTGCCCTTCAAAACAGAGAATTTCATACGCAAGTACAATCCGAAAACCAATATTTCCGCATCGTATAATTACCAGCGGCGTCCTGAGTACACCCGCTCCCTCATGCAGACCACCTTCGGTTACAATTGGAGCGGGAATGAACTGGTGACCCATATCGTCAACCCGGTTCAGCTGAACTTCGTGAATATGATCGATGCCACCCAGGATTTTATCGACAGCATCAGGGGCACATACCTGCAGCACAGTTACGAGGACCGCCTGATACTGGGAACGAATTACGGACTCATATACAGTAACCAGAAAATCAAGAAAACGTCGGATTTCCTCTATTTCCGAAGCAGGCTTGAATCTGCGGGACTGCTGCTTGCAGGGGTGGCCCGGGCAACCAATGCTCTCCAGGACTCCCTGGGCAGGTACGAGATGTTCGGGAATGCATTCGCCCAGTACATTAAAGGAGACGTGGAATTCAGGTGGTATAATATCATGGATGATAAGACCACCATCGTGTACAGGATCTTTGCGGGCATGGCCTATCCTTACGGGAACTCCATAGGTATCCCGTTTGAGAAACAGTACTTTTCGGGGGGGGCCAACGGAGTCAGGGCATGGCATGTCCGTGACCTGGGACCCGGTTCCTACCAGGGTACCGGGCTTACCAAGTACCCCAACAGAACCGCGGATATTAAGATTGAAGCGAATATTGAATACAGGTTCAAGCTGTTCTGGGTCCTGGAAGGGGCGCTTTTCGTCGATGCGGGTAATATCTGGTCCGTGAACCCGGATTCCGAAAGGGTGGGCGCCAACTTTTCATGGAATAAATTCTACAAGGAGCTGGCCGTGGGTCCCGGCTTCGGGATACGGATGGATTTCTCCTTTTTTATCCTCCGCACGGATTTCGGATTCCAGTTCAGGGATCCTGCCATGCCCGAGGGGCAGCGCTGGGTCTTCCTGGATGAATTCCGGGCACCCGTGTTCAACCTTGCCATCGGGTATCCTTTCTGATCGAACATTTGCCGGGCATTTTTCGAATTTGCATGGAAAATATCCTGCCTGGCGTTTCATTCTATTCCTGAAACTTCTATTTTTGCGGAACCATTAATAAGCTCACAGGTATATTTATTAAATATAAACACAGATGTCAGTTAAAGTATTTGATGTAGTTAAGCCGGGTGTCGTTCTTGGCGAGGATGTTCAGAAGCTTTTCAAAGTAGCCAGGGAAAATGAATTCGCCATACCGGCAGTGAACGTGGTGGGGACGAACTCCCTGAATGCCGTTATGGAGGCGGCCAGTGTCGTTAACTCGCCCGTTATTATACAATTTTCGAACGGGGGTGCGGTTTTCTGGGCCGGCAAGGGACTTTCCAATGAAGACCATCGCGCAGCCGTGGCAGGCGCAGTTATCGGTGCCAAACACGCACACCACCTGGCCGAAATGTACGGGATTCCCGTCCTGCTGCATACGGACCATGCTGCCAGGAAACTGCTGCCCTGGATCGACGGGCTGCTCGACGCCGGTGAAAAGCACTTCGC
>CBFDEE010000215.1:0-5161 GCA_965603745.1 uncultured Bacteroides sp.
GTTATTCCCGCAGCAGTCTCACTGGCCTGCCTGCTGTTTGTACCAGGACTTCTGGCTATGGAGAACTGGGACGATCATGACCGTTCCGTCCGGTACACCGCCTGGGATTTTGCGTATAACTACCTGAACTCCTGTGCACCAAATGCCATATTATTTACCAATGGAGACAATGATACATTTCCGCTCTGGTACCTGCAGGAAGTGGAAGGTGTACGAACCGATATCAGGGTGGTGAATTTAAGCTACCTGAGTGCGGACTGGTATATTGAACAGGTAGCCAGGAAAGCTTACGATTCGGATGCTGTGCCATTTGCCATGACACCTGACCAGTACCGGACAGGCAAGAGAGACTTCATTTATCTTATTAACCGGATCGAAGAACACGTGGACCTTAGCGAGGCAATGGCCTTCCTGCGGAGTGAAGATCCACGCACCAAAACAATCGGGACCAGCCGCGACAGGATCGATTATATACCGGCAAGAAAATTCAGTATACCGGCAGATTCGGCCCGTATTATTGAAACAGGAACGCTCAGGCCGGAATTAGCAGGGGATATGGTACCGGAAATTCGCTGGCAGATACCCTCATCCAGCATCCGCAAAAACGAAATGATGGTTCTTGACCTGCTGGATAATAATAACTGGGAACGCCCTGTTTATTATGCCGTGACTGTTGCCAGTGAATTCTACCTGAATCTGCAGGAATACTTTCAGCTGCAGGGACTAGCCTACCGTATTGTCCCCATCCGGCATATCCCTGTCCAGGGACAGCTGGGAAGCATCGATACAGAAATACTATTCGATAATATGGTCAACAAATTCAGATGGGGAGGGATCACCGAAAATGCTGTTTACCTGGATGAGAATAACCGGCGCATGCTTACGAATTACAGGAATAATTTTGCACGCCTTGCTATTGAGTTGATTGCCGAAGGAGATACCGGGAGGGCAAAGATAACGCTTGACAGAACCATGGAGGTGATGCCCGCCGAAATAGCACCTTTTGATTATTTCATGGTACCCATTATCGAAGCATATTACCGGATAGGAGAAACTGAAAAAGCAAGCGAATATCTGCTTGCCCTGTCAAAGATTACCGAAGAGGAGCTCCGCTATTTTCTGTCCATCGACCCCGGAATTTCAGGGGATATTGACTATGAAAAACAGATCCGAATGCATACTATGCGGGAAATAGTAAGACTGACTTCACAATATGCCCCGGATGAATTATTTGAAAGCCAGCAGGAAATATTTCAGGAACTTGTAACGTTATATCAATCAAATAGCTAATTTTGCCCCCGCAATGTTTCTCGCAAAAACACCACTGCTGGTCATGAAGCTCTTCCCGGAGCTGATCTGGCATCTTGCTTCACGCGAAGATGATCAGCCGAGGAACCTGTACCTTACTTTCGATGACGGTCCCACTCCCGAGATCACCCCGTGGGTCCTGGACTGCCTGAAGGAATACAATGCCCGCGGAACCTTTTTCTGCCTGGGGCGCAATGTGGAGAAATTCCCGGGGATCTACCAGCAGATCCTGGATGCAGGGCATGCCGTCGGGAACCACACATACAGTCATTTAAAAGGTTCGAATACACCGAATACTGAGTATTTTGATGATATCAGGCTGGCAGGACATTGCATTGAAAGTGATCTGTTCCGGCCACCTTACGGGAGGTTCAGAAAAACCCAGATCCGGGAAATAGGGAAGAATTACAATATCGTAATGTGGGATATTCTAAGCGGGGACTACGATCCGGCCATCAGTCCACAGAAATGCCTAACCAATATAGAGAATAACCTCCGCCCTGGCTCCATCATTGTTTTTCATGATTCGGTCAAGGCCAGGAAGAACCTTTACTTTGCCCTTCCGCAGATACTGGAAAAATACAGCGGGAAGTACGAATTCCTTCCGATCGTCAGAACCCGGGAAGCATCAACCCGGAGGATAGCCGTTTAGCCTCATTATACCTGCGGATTCCCGGACAAACTTGTCCCCTGTCACAACAACCGGATTTCATCAGTATCAGGGTCTATTCCCCTGACCCGGTCAGATTCGTAAAAAGCTTTTCGTATTGCTGGATCACTGATTTCCACTGGAATTCTTTCCGAATCCTGGCGATATTGTTACTGATCATTTTGCCGCGGTCCTGATCCGGGCCATTAATCCCGGATAAAAGGCTGCTCACCTCCTCGCTGGAACCGAAATAGGCCGCATTATTTCCAAGAATCCATTTATTGTATGGATTGTTGTGGGCAATGATAAAAGCACCGGCCGCCATGGCCTCCAGCAGGGAAGGGTTAGTGCCCCCTGCAGAATGCCCGTGGAGAACAGCTTTTGAAAAATGCCGGATATGGTCCAGATGTTCCTGGTCGAAAATCCCGCCAAGGAATCTGAGTCTCTCATTATTTCCGAATTCCCTGAAAATATACCGTCCGTATTTGCCCGAATGATCCCCGATAAGCACCAGGGGTTCCCTGACACCCGAGGCCAGGAAGCCTTCGATAATCATCCGAATATTATTTTCCGGTTCAAGCCGTGCAAGCAGGAGGTAATAAGCACCGGGTTCAAGTCCGTGTACCTCCGGAACTGATTCATCCCGGTTTTCCCTTATTTCTGCTCCGTAAGATATCATCTCGGGTCTTCTTGAATATTTTTCCTGGTAATAACCCGCTATCTCAGGATGGTCGCAGACCATAAGATCCGAATTTTTCACTGCCGTCCTTTCTGCCCTGTGAAACATGACCCGGGTCAGCCTTCCCCATTTTTCCCTCT
This sequence comes from uncultured Bacteroides sp., assembly GCA_965603745.1. GTDB lineage: Bacteria > Bacteroidota > Bacteroidia > Bacteroidales > SM23-62 > SM23-62. The sequence goes on from CBFDEE010000215.1 coordinate 2,777, forward strand.
GCCATTCCATCCCGTCCATATGGGTGACCAGTTTAACTCCTTTACGCCGCAATACCGGATACCAGGGTGAAGCACTTGCATACCCGCATTCCAGTATCACATCGGGCTTCCTGCGAATGGCGTCCTTCAGGCACAGCAGATCATACAGGTAATTGCCTCCCGCCCCGATTCTTCTTTCAGGTGATATTTTGCGCAGGATCTTCACACCCATAAAGTATTCCCCTTTATGGGGATGGAATGTTGAATTATAAACCCATACTTCATGATTCTTTGCAGCCAGTCCCACAGATAATTTTTCTGCGAAACGTTCAAATCCCCCGTACCGGTTCGGTATGCCCCTGGTTCCTGTTATGGCAATTCTCATGATCCCTGACGCTTAAATATTTTTAAATTTGAAGATATTAATAAATTCACATTGAAGAACAATTTTTCAGACATCAGATATTTAATTATTTCCGCCCTGACTTTACCATTTACATCCGGAGGAGGCAGGCATGCGTTTTCCTTTGCCAGGTTTCTTGTACGGCAATCAAAAGAAGTAACCATATTATCGCTTAACCCCGGAGGAGACATGACAAAATCAGAGATCATACAGGGGGTTAGAATCGTCAGGAAGCCTGTATTTCAGAAAAACCTGATCCTCCGTATCATCTCATACCTGTTAATGATCCCGGCAGCAATCCGGCTCGCAATCAATGCGGATGTCATTTTTATTTACGGCAGGTATTTCGTTCTGCACCGGTTCATTATAATCATGGGTAAAATATTGGGTAAATGTATCGTATTCAGGTCCACGATGCTGGGGGAAGATGATTTTGACTCCCTTCTTTCAGGAGGTTCTGTTTCAGCCTGGATAAAAAGAAAAATATACTCTCTGGTTTCGGTGTATTTTTCAATTACACCTGAATTTTCAGAAAGGTATAGGAAATTCTATCCCTCGAAACGAATCTTTGAAAATCCCCAGGGAGTGGATACGGAAAGGTTTTTTCCTGTACTGCCGGACGTAAAAACCAAATTGCGGAAAAGAATGGAAATCCCGGATGGTCTGACGGTCCTTCTGTCAGTCGGGACCCCGGTATACAGAAAAGGATATATGGAATTATTCACCATTCTTTCCGGTCTCACAGTTCCATTCCTGTATGTAATAGCCGGTGAAACCGATGTAACAATGAGTCCCCATCTGGCAAAAAAGCCCGGGGAGATAAGGGATACAATTGCAAACGGTGAAAAATTATTAGGGTCCCGCGTGCGGTTTACCGGGATGGTTGACAATCTTAATGAATGGATGAACATAGCCGATATCTTTATTCTGAACAGCGAACAGGAGGGATTGCCAAACAGCCTGCTTGAATGCCTGGCAAGCGGGACAATGATTTTGATGCGTAATATCGGGGGACTGGAAGGATATATTCTTAAAGATGGTGAGAATGCCTTCCTTTACAGGGACGGGGAAGGATTTGAAAAAACTATCAATAAACTGATGAAGGATCCCGGTTCAGTGACGGATCCCGGGAATGATTTTGCCCGGAAGGTCAGGGAAAGAATATCCATGGATATTGTATACAGAGATTTAAAAAAATCAATTTCGGAAGGATCAGGAAAAAAATGAGATGAAGAGAAGAGTCGATGTATCCATACTGAGTGCAAATTATAATAATGAGTTATTCCTGGAGGATTTCTTTAACAGTATTATCAATTCAACCGTAAAGCCTGCTGAACTCATTATGGTTGAGGATGGCTCACAGGACGGATCACTTGAAATAATCGATAGTTACAGTCACCTTGAATTTCTACAGATCATCCGCCATTCAGAAAGAAAAGGACTGTCGATTTCCCTTAACGAAGGCATTTCAGGTGCATCAGGCAGGTATATCATGCGGCTTGATCCGGATGATTTTATTACCGGTGACCGAATAGAAACACAATTTAATTTCCTGGAGAAGAATAAGGAAATTGACATTGTAGGCTCAAACGTTTTTTACTACAATGACGTATCAAAGAAGGTCACCTTCAAATCAAAATTCCCGGTTTCGGCGAGGGACATATATGATCAGTACCATTCCGGTTATCATGGACTTGTTCATTCATCGGTCATGGGCAGGTCTGCCGTAATGAAAGCATATAAATTCAGCCAGGAGTCATTCCCTGCTGAAGAATATGAATTATTTTCAAGGATGTCCCTGCAGAATGTCAATATGGCAAATATTCCCAGGCCGCTTACATATTATCGGATTCATAAGCAAAACATCAATCGTGAAAAGGTAAAGGCCTCAGTACGATTGACCCTTTCCCTGCGCGAGAGTCTGTTTGAAGCTTCAATGAGCCGGCCCGGAACCTGGATCAGGATACAGCATCTTTATTTTTACCGACGGGCCCTTGGAGCCG
>CBFDEE010000216.1:0-5140 GCA_965603745.1 uncultured Bacteroides sp.
ACCCAATGCGCGGCCTGCTGGTGAAAAAATCCGAAACTCGCATGCCGGGTCCATGCATAGGCGATCACAATAAGGAATGCAATAATATAGATCCAGATGTAGGTTTGAATATTAGCCCTGTGTCTGAAAAGCTGGCTTGCGAGAAGATAGAAGGCTATTATGAACCATACCCTGGAAAGCAGGAACTTAAAGGAAACCAGCGGCATTGTGCTGGTGATACAGGTTATGAATATCCAGGCAAGGTTCAGCCAGATGGCAACAGACACCGGGTGGCGGATTATCTTCCTGTCAAATTTGCCGTCCATAAGATATTTGAGCAGGAAGAACAGCATGATCCCGATGATAATTGGCTCGGATGGAAGAGAAAGATCAAATTCGAATCCCTGTATAATATCCGACAACTGTATGGAAAGCGGGGTGACAAATACGGCTATATATAATAGTTTATCAAGGGAGAAAAATGCAATCAGGACCATTGCCAATACAAGGGGAACCAGACTTAGATATAAGAATTCTTTTGCGATGAGAAATGCATTCATCGCAATAAAAAGAAAAGAGACCAGGTAGACCCAGTAGATCTCCTGCTTATTGCCTAGGCTCAGTCTCATTCTTCGTGGCGGATCTTTCTGAGAAAGCTTTCAAAGAATAGGAAAAGGATCACAGCGAGCATAAAAGCAGAAAGGGTGGAAACCATAACGATAATGGATTTCTTCGGGTATGCTTTTTTCTCAGCTCTATACGCTTTATCCAGGATGAAGACATGAGAAAGAGCGAGCTCTGTTTCCGCCTTGGCTTCTATGTATTTGGCTGTCAAATCCCGCAAACGAAGCATCTCACTCATTCGCAACTCCCAGTAATACTGGAAAGGTCCGGTATACTCCCTGAACTCCTTGATCAATTTATCAATTCTGTCTGCTGCTCCGTAATTCTCTTCTGCGATTGCCATGCTGTAGGCTTCTGTATACCTTTCTATTTGCCGATCATATGAAACGACCCCCTTCCTGTTATAATATGAAACCGAATCATTTAATTCCTTTACACGCTGACGGGCCTGGTTATATTCTCTTTCAACCAGCTCGAAAGCTTTCATGGCACGATTCATTTTCATAGTATTCATTGTTGAATCGACCAGGGTTGATATGTCGTTTGCAATGTCAGCAGCCATCTGCGGGTCCTTATCCATGACCTCGATCACAATGGAGTTGTACTCTGTTCTTTTAAATTTGATATTAGAACTGTACTCTCCGTAAAGTTTTGTTTGTGGAAATACCCCGAGCGGATCAATATCATAATGAACCATCAGTTCATATTTGTCGATGATATGGTTGCGAATATCATCCGAATGCAAAACCTGCAGGATTCTTTCCAGTTGCAGCTCGTCACCGAAGCCGAGTATACCCACCCGGTCCTGGTAATTGGTCTGAAGCAATGATTTTGAAACCGGAGATTCAGAGGCCGGAAAAAGGACCACGGAGGACCTGAACATGGGCGTTATGGTAAACGACACCAGGGTCGATATTACTGCTGCTGCCAGGGTTATGATTATTAGCGGTATCTTCTTTTTCCAGAGGTAAACAATCAGGTCGGTTGTTTCAAAATCGTAATGGGAGTTTTCTTTAGTCATAATCAAAAAAAGTTAATCGGTAGTCACTTATTCTTAAGTGTTATGAGGTAATAATTCTTTTTGCCTTTTTGAACGAGCAGGTATTTACCGTTGATAAAATCCTTTTGAGCGAGGGACCTTGAGAGGTCTTCTATTTTCTGTTTATTTATCATCAGTCCACCGCCCTGCACCATTCTTCTTAACTCTCCCTTGGACGCAAATATTGCGGTGTGCATCGAAAGGAGGTCCATAATGCTGGATTTTTTCGCGTCCACCCCGACTTCATAATGCGGAACCCCTTCGAAAACCGAGAGAAACATGTCTTCGCGGATTTTTTCAATGGATTCACGGGTCGATTTGCCGAAAAGAATCTGAGAAGCATCCACTGCAGCTTCAAAATCAGACTCTGAATGAACCATGGTGCATACTTCCCTGGCGAGGGTTTTTTGAAGTAATCTCTCGTGCGGGGCTTCCTTATGCTGCCTTATCAGGCTCTCAAATTCTTCCCTTGTCAGCATGGTGAAAATCCGGATGTATTTTTCGGCATCTTCATCACTGACATTGATCCAGAACTGGTAAAACTTATAGGGTGAAGTATACGCGGGATCAAGCCAGACATTGCCTTCTTCCGTTTTACCGAACTTTCCCCCATCCGCTTTGGTGATCAGCGGACATGTGAGGGCGAAAGCCTCCGCGGCTTTTTTACGGCGTATTAATTCGGTGCCCGTCACAATATTGCCCCACTGGTCTGATCCCCCCATCTGGAGCTTGCAGCCGATCGTGTCATACAGATAGAGAAAGTCATAACCCTGAACCAGCTGGTATGTGAATTCTGTAAACGACATTCCTTCCTTGCTGTCCGACTTAATACGTTTTCTGACCGAATCCTTGGCCATCATATAATTAACCGTAATGTGCTTTCCTATATCCCGGATGAAATTCAGGAATGTGTAATCTTTCATCCAGTCATAATTATTGACCATAAGGGCGGCATTGGGCGACTCTTTATTAAAATCCAGGAACCGGGTCAACTGCTTTTTTATACCATCCTGATTGTGGCGGAGGGTTTTTTCATCGAGGAGGTTTCTTTCCTGGGACCTGCCGGAGGGATCACCGATCATACCTGTAGCTCCGCCCACCAGGACTACCGGACGGTGCCCTGCAAGCTGAAAATGTTTGAGCATCATGACCGATACCAGGTGACCGATATGCAGGGAATCTGCCGTCGGGTCAATCCCGACATAGGCCGTTGTCATTTCCTTCCCCAGCTGCTTTTCGGTCCCCGGCATAATATCATGTATCATGCCTCTCCATTGAAGCTCCTCAACAAAATTCATCCTGAAAAGTTTGCCCAAAGATAGTAAAGTTCTCTCTTTTAGGATTCAGGAACCGGGAATTTACGGATACGGGCCCGGGAGCGTACAGGCACCGGCCCGGGCCGGGATCTAAATCTCAATTTGCTCCCGCCCTGGCTTCTTCACCCGTCCTTTGATATCCTCAAAATCAAGGTAGGGAAAAACCGCCGGGGCCAGCCTCGAAAGCGGCCTGTATAACAGGGAGTTTTCTTTATGCTGCTCTGGTATGAAGGGTGCCCTGCGGTCAATTGAATTAAGTATGACCAGTACGATGCTTATCAGGAAAGCCGTTCTCAGCACCGCGAATGCCAGGCCGGCCAGCCGGTTCACAAATCCCAGTGCGACTGCCTTGACCAGTTTATCCATGGCTCTGGCAAGGAGATGCACCGCAATTACAATACCGATGAATGTCAGGCCGAATGCGACCAGTGCTGTGTACCGCCCCTGCATATCAAAGTTTTCAATCAGCAATGTGGCTGTTAGATCGGAAAAACGAATGGCTCCCCATACACCTAACACCAGCGCTGCCAGTGATGCTGCCATGATCAGGAATCCCTTGGTGATCCCCCGGTAGGCACTCCACAGCAACAGGATCATGGCCATGACATCGAAATAATTCAGTCCCATTTCATTCATTCCGTTACACTTTCCTGGTCCAGCTTAAAAATATCAAATATCCCCTGACTGTGCCCGGGAAGTTACCAACAGACAGGATGTTGAAATTATTTGCTTAACTTTCTATCCGGACTTCAACAATCAGTAATGCCTCTGGTATGTCAGAAGAATACCCGGAAATATTTGCCCGGTTTTATGACCTTATATATCAGCATTTGCGGGATGGTGTGGACAACCAGTTCTTCCTGAATGAAATCAAACAGGCGGATGGAGCGGTACTTGAGATCGGAGTCGGAACGGGCAGGTTTTTCACCGATGCATTAAGCACTGGTGCGGATATTTACGGCTTCGACATCAGTGAACCGATGATCAATGTTCTGCTGGGCAAACTCGATGAAAACCAGGCTTACAGGATCAGCATTCAGGATATACGGAATTTCAGCTATGATTTCGGGTTTGACCTGATAATCGCCCCTTTCAGAGTCATTATGCACCTGGCTGATAAAGCGGATCAGATCAGGGCGCTCAATAATGTTTTCAGGCATCTGAATCCGGGAGGGAAATTTATTTTTGATGCGTTTGTCCCCGACCTGAAACAGCTGATAAGCGGACTGGAAAATCAAACAGACTTCGAAGGTGAATATGAACCAGGGCGAAAATTAAAGAGGATCGTTTCGACGAAACCTGAACTGGCCAGACAGTTGATCCACGTTACATTCAGGCTTGAATGGGAAGAGGATGGCGGAAACCGTCAGAAGACCTGGACTGTTCCGCTCAGGTATTATTTCAGGTATGAACTGGAACACCTGGTCGAACGATCGGATTTCGAAGATTATCAGATTCTCGGCGATTACCACGGGAGTGAACTGGATGAGAATTCAAAAGAATTCATCGTTTACTGCCGCAAATAAACCTCTTTTCAAATATGTCAGGAATGCTTACCATTGCCACCTGCCAGCACCCTGTCGGAGCGGATATCAATAAAAATTTATCAGCCGTCATTAAACAGATGAAAACCGCCCGGAGTAAAAACGCTGATATTGTTCACTTTTCGGAATGTAATCTCAGCGGGTATGCGGGAATTGATTTCCAGGATATTAAGCAGCGGGATCATAAAACTCTGCAGCAGGCTTTAAAAAAGATCTGTGAATGCGCGGCCAGTATCGGGATCTGGGCGGTAATAGGCAGTCATCATTTCGATGAAGCAAAGGAAATACCCTATAATTCACTATATGTTATCGATGACCGGGGTAATATTGCAGATCGTTACGATAAACGACTTCTCCCGGGACCGCCATGGGAAGCAGAACTCAAGAATTATATTCCCGGAGACAGGCCCGTAGTAGTAGTGGTTAAAGGCACCGCCTGTGGATTCCTTATCTGCCATGAATGGCGTTATCCCGAATTATACCGGGAATATTACTACCTGGATGTAAAGCTTATATTCCAGTCCTGGTACGACGGAAATCTTTCACCCGGAGAGTATGAATCGGAAGGAAAAGAGCTCGGCTCACTTATATGGGGTACCGTCAGGGGAAATGCCGCCAACAATCATCTCTGGATCTGC
>CBFDEE010000217.1:0-5119 GCA_965603745.1 uncultured Bacteroides sp.
GAACCCATGACCTCGTCCTTACCAAGGACGCGCTCTACCCCTGAGCTACATCGGCGTCTCTGAGCGGGAAACGAGGCTCGAACTCGCGACCCCGACCTTGGAAGGGTCGTGCTCTACCAACTGAGCTATTCCCGCGTGAAGGCATGAGTTTGAGTGTGGGTGTGAGGTGTGATAACTAGAGGGTGCAAATTCGATCCGAATCAAACTCACACCCACTTGTGGGGAGAGCAGGATTCGAACCTACGAAGGCATTAGCCAGCAGATTTACAGTCTGCCCCAGTTGACCGCTTTGGTATCTCCCCAATTGTCAGAGCCAATGAAGGGATTCGAACCCCCGACCTGCTGATTACAAATCAGCTGCTCTGACCAGCTGAGCTACATTGGCAAATCAAAGAACGTCAGGGCAAAACATACCCTTGAAAATCGGTTCGCAAATGTATAAATATTTTATTTATAACACAAAAAAAATGCCGGCTTTATCTCAGGCCCTTCTAAGTTTTGTTTTATACTTCATTATCTGTCTTCTCAGGGCCTCGACGGAAAGGTCGGTTGATTCTTCGAATGTCTTGCTCTGCTTCTTTGCAAATAGCTCATTCCCAGGCAGGGTAAGCCTGATTTCCACCACTTTGTTCTCAAGGTCCTGGGATTTATCCAGCCTCAGAAAAACCTCAGCCCCGATTATATCATCGTAGTACTGGATCAGCTTCCGAACCTTAGCATTGATAAACTCAAGCAGCCTGGTGTCTGCATCAAACCGGATTGAATGAATTTTGATATCCATATTGATTCCTCCTTTATGCCCTTGGATGAGCCTGTTTATATATAGTAACTAGTTTTTCAAAAGTATTGTGGGTGTAAACCTGCGTTGCCGAAAGATTCGCATGGCCGAGTATCTCCTTGATGGCATTCAGGTCCGCTCCCCGGTTCAGCATGTGCGTTGCAAAGGTGTGGCGGAGTACGTGAGGGCTCCTGTGCTCCATGGTCGTGACAAAACGCAGGTATGAATTCACCACCTTGTAAACGAATTTCGGATACAGGGACCTGCCCTTGTCGGTCAGGAAAAAGCTCTTAACATCCCTTTCGGGGAATTGCCGGTTCCGCAATTCAATGTAAAGCTGCATCACATCCAGGTATGCCCTGTCAAAGGGAACGATACGTTGCTTGTTCCGCTTTCCGGTCACTTTGATATTCTGCTGAGCCAGGTCGATATTTCCGTCTTCAAGACCGATCAGTTCGGACTGCCTCATGCCGGTAATATATAATATTTCAATGATCAGCCTGTTCCTGATCCCGCTGAAATCCTCCCCGAAATCATATCCATCCAGGAGCAAGTCCATTTTGTCCGCTTCCACGAAGGAAGGCAGCTTCTTGCTCTGCTTCGGACGCAGGACCTTGTCCATCGGGTTAATCTGGATTTGCTGCTGGCGCATCAGGTACTTGTAGAATGATTTTAATGTGGATATTTTGCGATTCACTGAACGGGCATTTTGTCCCGATTCCATCAAATGGATCACCCATGAGCGGATGAGCTTTGCATCCGCCTTTGCCAGATCAGTTCCCCTTCCTTCTTCACTGTGGTACCCCTCAAACTGATCCAGATCTGTTCTGTAGGACAGAATAGTATGATCCGAATACCTCTTTTCAAATCTGAGATAATCCAGAAAGGATTCTTTATAACTCATAAAGTATGCAGGGAATCGGTTTTTAAGAAAACCGGGGCAAAATAAGGGTTTATCAGCGTTCTGTCGAGTGGTTCTTATATCCTAGTCCTCCATATCCTGGAGTTTCTGGATATACATGGCACGCTTCTTTGTCTGTCTCTTCTTCACGGAAGGTTTTACATAGGCCTGCCGCCCCCGTAACTCCTTAATTGTACCCGTTTTCTCGAACTTTCTTTTAAACTTTTTTAAAGCGCGCTCAATATTTTCACCTTCTTTAATTGGAACAACAATCATGATATTCTCCTTGCTTTAAATTATTGAGCGGCAAATTTATAAATAGTATCACATTATTCAAAAAAATTCATAAAAATTTCATACGCATAAAATTTATTATCGTTTCTCGGATGGAACTGATCTTAGAAATACTGTTGGTCAGAGACTTAATTAAATAGTCCTTAATAGTGGCCAAAGAGGTAAATTACGAAAAAACAGAAATAAAATCCAGTAAAATGTGTTAAAAAGATCTAAAAATCCCGTATCTGCTGTGCAGCAAGGGATTAACGCCCTGCCTGAAGGTAGGGTTGAATTCGTATGAAAACGGTATCCGGAAGAAGGTGGTTTTCTTTTACCTGGACCGGGCATGAAAAAGACCCCATTTGTTCCCGGTATGCGACCAGTGCCCCGGCCTGGTACCTGTCAAGGTACGGATGTCCGGCAAAGCCTGCTGCATCAGTCCGGTTCAGGTCCAATTTCCTGAGCAGCGTGGTGTCGATGTAGCTGTTTTTAACCAGTTCCCCGAGTTGCGTGGGACAGAAACCGTATACTTCCATAAGCTGGCTGTGGCTGTAAAATCCACCCAGCAATTCCCTGTACCGGATAATGCGGCGGGCGAACACGGGACCGATACCATACACCGAGATCAGCTGTATGGAGTCCGCCCGGTTCAGCTCAAAGGTGCGGGTCTTGACGGAAGATTGGTGAACGGAAGCTTGGCGGGACTCGTTCGCGGAGGCGGCCCGGGAACCGTTATATGCCAGCTGCTTCCCGGGCATATGGCCGGTCCGCCTGCCGGAGGATGTGGGACCGGCCTCGTAGCCGGCTGCCGCCTGGATCTCCAGTTCCTGCAGTGAATCAAGGAATGCGAGGAATTCTTCCCCGGCCTTACTGAAATCCGGTTCATCAGAAGGCAGCATCCGGGGAAGCATTGCACGGAAAAGGATCAGTAGGATTACCAGGAGGCCGAGGACCTGTATACCGTGCCTTTCTCCACGGGTAAGCGAGAAATATTCCCTTGACAGCCTCCTGAACATATCATTTGCTTAGAATCGTATAATCCCAACCTGGTTTAAAAAAACAATGGCAATGGCGATGGGCGCAATGAACCTCACAAGGAAATTAAACAGTAACAGGAACCTTGCTTTCAGGCTTCCTTCGTTGGAAAGTTCCGCCTTGACTGCGTTCTTCCTCATGAACCACCCGATGAACAGCACAATGAAGAATCCGCCCAGGGGCAGGAGAATATTTACAGAGGAATTCAGCAGGCCGAAAACATTATTGCCGAAAAGCGTCAGGTTTTCGAACCATCCCCATGACCCGGCGGCGAACAGACCAAGAATGGATATCAGAAAAGTGGCAACAATGGTAGCGCTTCTTCTTGTTATCTTTAGCTCTTCCACGAAATAGGCAACCACGACCTCAAGCATGGATATGGTGGATGTAAGTGCGGCAACCGCAAGCAGGATAAAAAACAGTGTGGAGAAGAAATACCCCCCGATCATCTGCTGGAAGATACTCGGAAGGGCGATGAATACCAATCCCTCTTCTGCCGCCGGATCAATTCCAAAGGCAAACACCGCAGGAAAAATGGCCACACCGGCAAGTACAGCAATAAAGGTATCCGCCATTGAAACACTTATGACCGTGTTGGCCAGGTTATCATTTTTCTTGATGTAGGACCCATAGGTGATCAGGGTTCCCATACCGATACTCAGGGAGAAGAATGCCTGCCCCAGAGCCTGCAGAATTGTATCTGTAGTGATCTTTGAAAAATCGGGCTTAAATAAGAACCGCAAGCCTTCGACCGCTCCTGGAAGGGTAAGCGAGCGGATGCTGAGAACTATGAGGATCAAAAGGAGTAAGGGCATAAGGATCTTGGTATATTTCTCGATCCCATTCTTAATGCCCGATATTACAATTGAAGAGGTCAGTACCATGAATACAAAAAACCAGAGAATGGGCCTCCATGATCCTTCCCGGAAGGCCGTGAACATCTCTCCCAGTTCCTCGGGACTTTTGCCGGCAAATCCATTTATCACCGACTGATAAAGGTACTCAAGGGTCCATCCCGCAACAGCGGCATAAAAGGCCAGGATCAAAAAGGAAGCACCCACTCCCATGGCCCCAACCAGGAACCAGGGTGTTCCGGGCGCCAGTTTCAAAAATGCACCTATAGGGTTCCGTTGTGTCCTTCTTCCGATAACGAACTCGGAAAGCATAACAGGGATCCCTAAGGCCAGCACAAAAGACAGGTAAAGGAATAGAAATGCTCCCCCCCCATTTTCTCCTGCCAAATATGGGAACCTCCAGATATTCCCCAGGCCGATCGCAGAGCCCGCCGCTGCGGCAATGATTCCGAATTTACTTGTAAAGCTGTCTCGTCCTGAACCGGGTACATTTGTCATTGTCACACCTCTTAATGGCGGCCTTTGCGATATATCATTCTTTCAGAAGGATTAATTTCTGTCCATGCAGTTCAGATCCTCGAAAGCAATCTTCAGCCTTTCGACCATTGACTTCTCACCTTCCCTGAGCCAGACACGGGGATCGTATTTCTTCTTATTCGGTTTGTCTTCCCCTTCCGGGTTACCTATCTGCCCCTGCAGGTAATCGCGGTTTGCTGCTTCGTAAGCCCTTACGCCGTCCCAGTAAGCCCACTGGGTATCTGTATCGATGTTCATCTTGATGACACCGTAGCCGATGGCTTCCCTTATCTCTTCCCTGCTGGAACCGGATCCCCCGTGGAAAACAAAGCTTACAGGCTTCTCATCAGTTCCGTACTTCTCCTGTATATAGTTCTGTGAGTTCAGAAGGATCCTGGGAGTAAGCACCACGTTTCCCGGCTTATAAACGCCGTGCACATTACCGAAACTGGCAGCAATTGTGAAACCGTCGCTTATCTTGCTCAGTTCCTCATAGGCATATGCCACTTCCTCAGGCTGGGTATACAATTTAGAACTGTCGAGGTCCGTGTTGTCAACTCCGTCTTCCTCGCCGCCGGTCACACCGAGTTCGATCTCAAGCGTCATGCCCATTTTGCTCATTCTTTCCAGGTAAGCCTTGCAGGTTTCTATGTTTTCCCGGATGGGCTCTTCGGAAAGGTCTAGCATGTGGGAGCTGTAAAGAGGTTTCCCCCAGTTCTTGTAATGCCTTTCACCTGCATCCAGGAGCCCGTCGATCCA
>CBFDEE010000218.1:0-5093 GCA_965603745.1 uncultured Bacteroides sp.
CTCTGCAGCACAAAAGAATTCAGGTTATCATGAAGCGAAGTATAATGAAAGTCCTCAAAGACCCCGATCACCGTCCATTCTCTCAGCTCAGTACCCTCCTCCGTTTCAACCGGGTCGATCAACTTGGCGCCGACCGGTTCCGAAAGGTGAAAATCCCTTACAGCCGTTTCATTGATCAGAACATTCAGGCTGTCCTTGTAATTCCTGGAAAATCCCCTTCCGCTGAGAACCTCTATCTTCATGGTGCCAAGGAAGTCCTCATCCACGGTCAGAAAACGGCTGGTTATAACCTCCGAACCGTACTCTTCGACCTGGATCATGTATCCCGGATAAAAGCCTCCGGTGATTTCCGAACCGGAAGCCCCGGTCCCGCTGACCCAGGCTAATTTCTCAAGCTCCTGCTTGAAGGTCTCCAGCTGGTCAGCCGGTATACCTCCTTCAATGACCAGGACATTCTCCCTGTCAAAACCCATATCAGTATTCAAAAGGTACTCAAGCTGCCTGTAAACAAGGATGGTAAACGAAATAAGGAAAACGGAAACAGTAAACTGCAGAACTACCAGGATGTTTCGGATGAGCTTACCTCCGGAAGATGCCGTGAACTTACCCTTCAGGACATGGGTGGGCCGGAATGAGGACAGGACAAATGCGGGGAAAGATCCCGAAAGCAGTCCGACCAGCAGTGTGAATCCGAGGAGAACGGGCAGTGTAAACGAGTCAAAATAATTGACTGACAGGTTCCTGTTTGCCAGGAAATTAAATGAAGGCAGCATCAGTTCGGCCAGGAGAACGGCAATGATCAGGCTGATCAGGGTGATGAGGGTGGATTCTGCCAGGAACTGCCTGATGAGCCTGCCGCGGTCCGATCCCACCACCTTCCGGATACCGACTTCCCTGGCCCGTTCGGTCGAGCGGGCTGTCGAGAGATTCATGAAGTTGATGCAGGCGAGTATCAATATGAAAATGGCAATGGAAATACTGATGATAACATAGTTGTAATTACCGTTCGGCTTGAACTCGCCTTCCATGTTCGAGTGCAGGTGAATGTCTTTCAGGGGCTGCAGGAAATAGTCGTAACCGTTGCCGGCGGCTATGTAATCATCGTATGGCACTCCCATGCTGGCCTGGATCTGGCCGGCTCCGTATGTCCGTATCAGTTCCGGCATCCTCTCCTCGATTTCCCCGGCAGTACCCGGATCTGTCAGGCGGATGTAAGTCAGGGCTGAGAAGGTAACATAACTGGGCTGGTTGATAAATCCCATTATCTTGAGGGAGCCCAGTATATCGAATTCCAGGTGGGTATGTTCTGGCAGATCTTCAAACACACCTGCGACAAGAACTTCCTGGAACCCGATGATCATCAGGCTCTTTCCAATAGCCTCTTCATCGCCGAAATATTTTTTAGCGGTGGACTCCGAAAGCAGGATCTCATTGGGATCTTTTAATACATTATCCGGATCTCCCTGCAGGAGACGGATGCTGAAAAGATCGAAGATATTGCTGTCCGCTGCGACAACATTGCTTTCATTAAAAGTCTTTTCGCCGAACTGGAAAGGTATCTCCCCCGGGAATTTCATGAGCCGCGTACAGGCTTCCACCTCAGGAAAATCCTGCAGCATCGTCGGTCCCACAGAATGGGGAATAATAGGGTAACTGACCCGGGCATCGGGATAGATCCTGTTCAGTGCCACCCGGAAAGTATTCCTTACGTTTTCATGGTAGCGATCGTAGGAGAATTCGTTCCTTACATACAGCAGGATTATAAATACACAGGCCAGGCCTATCGACAGGCCAAGAATGTTGATAAATGAGAATAAACGATTTCTGTTAATATTGCGCAGGGCAATAAGTAAAAAACTCCGAAACATGTTGAATCTGACTTGATGAGTGAATGCAATATACTAAAAAAACACTATCGGTCAGATTCACTGCAACTGCTGTTAATCATGCATTATCCGGCGGCTGGACTATTTGATACCGGTGATCTGAAAGGCATGATATCTGATTCCGACCATCCAGGGCCTGGCCTATTTGATCCCGGTGATCTGAAGGCCGAATGGATTCTGGCTTACCTCTGTCTCCCTGAAGCCGGCGGTCCGGACCAGTTCACGGGCCTCATCCCTTGTGTAGGCGGCCCTGACCGAAGTGAGAAAACCGGGCCGTATCTCTCTGGGCTTGGAAAGGGAATACATAAACCATTTAAAGGGGAAAGAAACATCACGGCGCAGATCGCTTATAAAGAACCGGCCTTCCTGTACCAGCACACGGTGTATTTCCTTAAATACCTGGACGGGGTCTGACCACTCATGCATCGATCCGTTTGTAAAGACTGCATCGAAAAGCTTATCGGCGAAAGGCATATGCTCGGCCGCGCCCGATACATAATCAGTGCGTTCTTCCAATCCGTAATCCCGGCTGTTTCTTTCGGAGATCCGGATCATGTCCTCACTGATCTCCACGGCGCTCAGCCTGGTATTTTGCGTTTTTCTCAGCCATTCGAGTCCAAGGTAACCCGGACCCGGACCGATTTCAAGAGCCGTTCCCCGGTTGATGCCTGATTTAATAATGCGATCTGTGGCCAGGATACCCTTATCCCTGAAATTCCGTTGGAAACGATCATAAAGTTCTACATTGAATTCACCTGTTATCCCGTGGTCGGTTTCCTTGATTCTGGTTTTGGTCATGATTGTGGTTTGAATTCATATTGCAAAAATACCGCATGCAGAATTCTCCCGGCGGTTAAAATCGGCCGGCGATGGAATTATACCGGTAAAAGACCCGAAGAATTACGCTACTGTCGTAAACCGGAAGAATCATACTATGCTGAATACATGAAAGATTAAACCAATGCCGGTGAAAAGAGTCAAATGTCCTTTATAGTATGCAAAATAGCCTGACATATTTCAGAGATAAACTTATCTTTACGTGCTTTATTATTCAGTGATATCATAATCCGGGATTCCAATGAGAAGAATAGATCGCAGGATCGTCATTGTTGCAGCTTTTATTTTTATTGTGGGACTTGCCTACGGGTTGATGCGGTTCCTGGCAGCCCAGAAGGAAGATCTCAGGAGACAGCCTGCGGTAGAAACCAAACGCTACGTGCAGGCCCAGCCCGTAAAATACGAACGTATATTATCTGCCGTTTCTGCACCCGGCCGCCTTACTTCTGTTGCCGAGGTGGATATTGTTGCCGAGGCTTCAGGAAGGATACAACAGGGTGAAGTATCTTTAAAAAAGGGCGCTCGTTTCACAGAGGGAGATGTCCTTTTTATTGTATACCCCGATGAGGCCGCTCTGGCCCTGAAAGCAAGCAAAAGCCAGTTTCTGAACACCCTGGCCAATCTGCTGCCTGATATCAAGATCGATTTTCCGCAGTACGAGGAAAAATACATAGAATTCTTCTCTTCGATTTCCCTTGATGATCCATTGCCCGAATTTCCGGATATCCAAGATGACAAACTGAAAATATTCCTGACCAGCCGAAACGTGCTCAGCCAGTACTATAACATCCGCAAGGATGAATTACAGCTGAGCAGGCGGACGGTGCTGGCACCATTTACCGGTACCCTTACCGAGGTAAATATGGAGGTGGGCTCATTCACGAATGCAGGCGGACGTGTGGCCAGGGCCATAAAAACCGATGAACTGGAACTGGAGGTGCCGCTGGACCGGTTTGATGCCGGATGGATCAGGATCGGGGATAAGGTCAATGTGTATTCCGATAAACGGGGACTGAAATGGTCCGGGACGGTAATCCGTAAGAACCAGTTTGTTGATCCTCAGACCCAATCACAGGGAGTATTCGTCTTGCTCAGGAACCATAGTTCACCCACATTGCTGGCCGGAGAGTACTACAGGGCCGAATTTCCCGGCCACCCGGTGGACGGAGTGATGGAGGTTCCCCGGAACATCGTCTTTAATACAAACGAAGTATTTATCATCGTAAACAACCGGCTCCAGAAAAGAATGGTCAATGTTATCAAGGTAAACGAAAAGACATTGCTTTTCAACGGCCTGAATGCGGGAGATACGCTGGTCATGCAGCCTTTGATTAATGTCCTCGAAGGAACACTCGTAGAAAAACTGGGAGATGTTAGGACGATGTCCGATAAGCCGCAGGAAGGTGCAGAAAAACGAAGCAGGGCCCAGTCCGGTAATTAAGCAGGGGATCAGGGATGATGAGAAAAATAGTCGAGAAATTCGTTCAGTATCCTATCTATGCCAACCTGGCGATCCTGTTTGTGATCCTGGCGGGTGTATATGCTTTCACCTCCATGAAAAAATCTTTTTTCCCCGAAACGGAAAGCCGGTTCATCACCATTTCTGTATTTTACCCCGGGGCATCACCAGTTGAGATGGAGGAAGGGGTTACTTCGCGCATCGAGGAGGCTGTAAGGGGACTGATAGGAATAAAGGAGATCACCTCAACATCCGTTGAAAACCGTTCCACAGTATCGCTTGAAACAACTGGGGAATATGATATTGACGAGGTCCTGATGGAAGTCAAGAATGCCGTTGATGGTGTTTCTTCCCTGCCCTCGGCAGCAGAGCGTCCCATCGTGGCGAAACGCAGATCAAGAGCATCCGCGCTTTTTATGACCCTTATACCTGTTGAAGGTGCTGATGTGAACCTGATGGCACTGAAGGACTATGCACAGAGGATCGAGGAGGATTTTTTCAACTCCGGTGTCATGAGCCAGATTAGCCTGTATGGCTACCCTCAGCCCGAAATTTCAGTGGAGATCAAGGAGGAGGAGCTGCTCAGGTATAACCTGACACACGATGACATAATAAGGGCCATACAGGCAAATAACCAGGATGTATCAGGCGGACAGATAAAATCAGACGAAGAAGAGCTGCTGATCCGCCTCAGGTCCCGGTCCACAGATCCTAACAAGATCGGGAACATCATTATACGAGGCCAGCAGGATGGGGGCTACATACGGATACGGGATGTTGCAGAGGTGAAAAAGAAATTTGCGGATACCTCCAACAAATCATGGGTCAACGGCAGGACTGCCGTAACAGTCCGGGTGGAAAAACTTCCGGAGGAAGACCTGGAGGCCATCACGGAATTTGCCAGGGAGTAT
>CBFDEE010000219.1:0-5057 GCA_965603745.1 uncultured Bacteroides sp.
ATATATTCGAGCTATGCCTATGTCCAGCTGAAAGAAGGGGTGGAACCGGCAGAACTGGATGATCCATTTGACCAGATACGGGCCGAAAGATATACAGATGATCCCGAACATGATTTTTCATTTGAGCTCCAGAAACTCGGGGATATAGTACCGGGTCCCCTGCTCGCTAACGAGATCGGGTTTTACCTTCCCCGGATGGTGATCCTGTTCATGCTGGTTCTGGCACTGATATTAATTATTACATCCGCTTTCAACTATACGAATATGTCCCTCGCAAAAGCCCTGACCAGGGCCAGGGAGATAGGAGTGAGAAAAGTCTCGGGGGCTGTCCGTTCCCAGATTTTCTGGCAGTTCCTGGCAGAATCGGTACTGTCATCTATCCTGGCTCTCGTTCTGGCGTATGTTTTCCTGCAGTTTCTCAGGCCTGCGTTCGAGGGACTTAAATTTATGAGCTTCCTGGAAATCAGTCCCCGGGAAAACGCAACCGTGTATATCTGGTTCCTGGTTTTCACGATACTTACCGGGATTGTGGCCGGCCTGCTGCCTGCCCTGTATATGTCTACTTTCAACCCGATCGCTGTATTCAAGGATACTTTCGGGATCCGGGTCCTGAGCAGGATGTTCCTGAGGAAATTCCTGGTCGTTGCGCAGTTTTCCGTATCCATAATCCTGTTCATTACCATTGTCCTGTTGTACAGGCAGCTGCGTTTTTACATGAACACGGATTACGGGTTCCGTAAGGAACAGGTTCTGAATGTCCAGTTGCAGGGAAACGACTGGGAGAGAGTGAGGACGGAATTCGAATACATTCCGGAGGTAAAGAACATTACCTGGTCTTCACACATCCCGGCCGTTGGCAACATGAGGAGCGACGAAGCGTACCTGGATGATAAGGAGGATGAATTCAGCCTGGCATACTTTGCCGTTGACGCCAACTACCTGGAGGTGCTTGATCTGAACCTGCTTGCCGGCAGGAACCTGCCTGAGAATCCCGGATCCGGGGGTGAGAAGTACATATTACTGAACGAAACAGCGGTCGAGCGTTTCGGATTCGGGGATGTCCAGTCGGCCCTGCAGCAGACAATCACCCTTGAAGACACCATCCTGCTTGAGGTCATAGGAGTCCTGGAAGATTACCATTTCTTCGGGATGTTCTCGAAGATCGGTCCCATGGGACTCCGATACCAGCCCGATCGTTACCGCTATGCCCACCTCTCGGTCAGTTCACCCGATATAACGGCCACCATGAAGAAGATTGAGAAAGCCTGGGAAAATGTAGATCCGGAACGTGAATTCAAGGGCCAGTTCATGGACGAGGAAATCCGGGAATATTATACATACTTCGGGGACATCCTGTGGATGGTAGGTTTTGCATCCCTGCTGGCCATTATTATCGCCTGCATGGGACTCTTCGGTATGGCTGCATACAGTACGGAAAGCCGGATCAAGGAGATCGGAATACGCAAAGCAATGGGGGCCCGGAGCACATCCATTGCCTTTCTGATCTCAAGGTCCTATATACGTATGATCGGTATCGCCCTGCTGATTGCCCTGCCGCTGTCCTATTTCGGAAACAATCTCTGGTTGCAGAACTTCGCCTACAAGGTGAATTTCGGTGTAGGATCCCTGTTTTTCGGGGCCCTGTTCATCGTTACTGTCAGCTTTCTCACAATTCTGTCCCAAACCCTGAAAGCTGCCAGGCAGGATCCCGTGGATTCACTCCGGTATGAATGAGCCCGGTACCCGGTATTCAGATCGGTTTTGATTATTTTAACTATATTACGATTTGAGATTATTAAATATCAGGGAACCATGAAAACAAGATTTCGGACCATTCTGCCGGGGATCGTACTGGTTTTTTCAGTCACTTTCATATCCTGGAAGGACATTCAAAAGGGTAATGATATGCCCGAAGATATATCAAAGATCCTTAATAATTCATGCTATGGCTGCCACTCAGCGGGTGCAAAATCCGGGGATGCAGTAAAGGCACTCGATTTTAAAAAGTGGGAAGAATACAGCGCCACCAGGAAGGTTGCCAAATTGAATGGCATTAAGGAAGTACTGAAAGAGGATTTCATGCCCCCGGAAAAATTCCTGAAAAAGTACCCTGAAAAGGCTCTGTCCGACGAAGAAAAGGACAGGATGACCGGATGGGCAGACGGGGAGATCGCAAAACTGATGGAATAATGCCCAGGGCCTGGATAATCGCCGGGCTGTTCCTGGCAGCTTTCCTCCTGATACAGTTGTTCGGGCCGGAGAAGAACCTGGGGGAAAGAGATACTTCTGATGATTTCATTCCGGTATCCGGGATCCCGGATACACTGGCTGTGATATTCACACATTCCTGTTACGACTGCCATTCGAACCGTACGGAATACCCCTGGTACGGAAATTTCGCCCCTTCTTCCTGGTTAATGGATAATCATGTAAGAGAAGGAAAATCCCATCTGAATTTTTCTTCCTGGGGGATTCTTGACAGGGCAGAGAGGATCTCGCAGCTCAACCGGATCTGCGAAGAATGTACAGACGGATCCATGCCTTTGAGAAGCTATCTTCTGATGCACAGGACAGCTGGCCTGAAACCCGCTGAGATTGAAGCCATTTGCGAATGGGCGGAACAGGCATCGATGAATCTCTTGACAACAAAGGAATAATCTGTTATTACTACTATGCCTTACGTACATGGCTATACTTCACGGGAAACCCGGCGTCTGCTTGAACAGGCCCTGATACTGGAAGACCTGCTTCATTCGGATACCAGCTATGAAGCAGGGTCACATGTTCTGGAGGCAGGGTGCGGGGTTGGTGGACAAACACAGATCCTGTGCAGGCGGAACCCGGAAGCTCATTTTACCTGCATCGATATTTCGGCAGAATCTCTCGGGCAAGCTGTAAAGCTGGCAGCCGGCGCTGGTATAACGAATGCAGCTTTTCAGCAGGCAGACATTTTCTCCCTGCCTTTCAGCCCCGGGACTTTTAATCACGTATTCGTATGTTTTGTGCTGGAGCATTTGCCGGATCCTGTTGATGCACTGGGGATCCTAACAGATCTGTTAAAACCGGGAGGGACCCTGACACTGATCGAAGGCGACCATGGTTCGGGTTTCTGGACACCAGAATCTGCTGAATCCAGGAAGGCATGGGAGGGACTGGTAAGATCACAGCGTGACCTGGGACACGATCCCGATATCGGGCGCCGGCTTTACCCACTGCTCCGGGGTACGGGTCTTGATATCCGGTATATCTCTCCTCGCTGGGTGTATGCAGACCAGTCCAATGCTTCACTGTTGGATGGCGTCATAAACCAGATCATTGCACCCATGGTTTTTTCTGCTGAGAAACAGGTGCTAGCACATGATCTGGTACCTGAAGATGAATGGATTAAAGGACTGGCAGACATCCGGGATGTTGCCAGCCATCCGGACGGGACCTTCTTTTATACCTGGTTCAAAGGACTGGGGAGAAAAGTATGAAAGTCAGGCGAAGTCAGTCCTTAGGTTTTCATGTGCCATGCTGAGCATAGGTCTGGCAAGAACGCCGTACGGGCAGGCTTCCTGGCAGTATCCGGGACAATCCCGGCAGATTCCAGCCTGCTTACCCTCCAGATCTGCGTATCTCTGCATGGCATATTTTTCCTGACCCTTGTTCTGGAAATAGTAGTTATAGCGCATAATCGTGCTGACCTGTACGTTATGGGGACAGGCCCCGGCACATTCGCGGCAGCCGAAGCGGCAGTTCAGTGAGCCGAAATGCTGCCGGTAATAATCCAGCAGAGCGGTATGTTCTTCATCCAGGGGCCTGCCTGAATTGGAGGCCCAGCGTTCTACATCATTGATACTTTTAAAAGGCAGGCAAACCGTGTTGGCATCCGGATTGCCGATCACAAACCGAATAGCTGCCTCAACCAGCTGTTCATCCTCGTCTTTGTAACCATATTTGCCGAAATATTCCCTTGCCTGGTTGTTTTCAGCCACCAGACGGTTTTCCCATGCCCTCAGTGTATCATCAATCCTGGTATCGTTTTCCTCCAGCCTCTCAATATATCCCTGGATCGCCTTGAAGGTTATCATGGGATTGGACTTCATGATGGCCGTGCCAACTTTCTTCTCCGCACATGCACGCAGTACCTTTTCCGCCTTTTCCCGATTGACAAAATTATAGGTCATCAGGAATACATCGAACCGGCCGTCATCCACTGCTGCCAGGAGGACCGTATTGAGGTCTTCCTCGGGAGGAAGTTGCCAGGCCGATCCATGACATGAAACGCCGACATACTTCACCTTTCCCTCGGCCTTCAGCTGCTCCATCGCTCCATGAAATGCTTCATCTTTAAGGATCCGGGTATTGTCTGCGCCATGGAGCATGACACAATCAACGTAGTCCGACTGCAAACGCTCAACAGCTTTCCGCACCCGGTCAACGACATCCTGTTTGCTTTTATACCCGCCTTCTTCATAGATCTTTGTGCTTATAAAGATTTTTTTCCTGTCGAAATCCTTAATTACCTTTCCGATCATTTTTTCATTATTGCCGTTGCCATACTGCTCGGCGGTATCGATGTAGTTCATCCCCGATTTCAGTGAAGCTTTCAGGATGGCTTCACTCGGAGGGGTTCCAATGCTGATGTCGGATACCCGGAATCCAGTCCGGCCAAGGGTTTTGTAGGATTTTATAAGCGGACTGTCTGTATCGCCCTCCCCGGGTAGATTTTCATCTGTATGGTTCTTCCCGCGGAGAAGAAAGGGGGTGGCCATGGCACCCAGGGAAGTGTTTTTTATAAAGGCCCTGCGGTTGAAGTTCTTTTTCATGATTACCAAAGTTAAATAATTTTGCCCGTTTTTGTTGATATACGGGAACGGAAGGCACTGCAGGAGAAATAGTACTTATTTAAACGCGATGGTAAGCCCGGCTATTCCCCCGGCCAGGGTCCTGTGATCGACAGAGCTGAATCCTGCTGCAAGGAGCATTTCCCTGACCTGCGACGGGGAATAGAAATATTTCGCAGAGGCCGCCAGGTATCGGTATGCTTTCCTGTGCCCCGAGATCATTCCCCC
>CBFDEE010000220.1:0-5044 GCA_965603745.1 uncultured Bacteroides sp.
TTACAGGACCGTGAGCAGCTTTCCGGGATACTTGAAGGGCTTTACCGTCTCCGGGCTGTAAAATCTTTCAGGAAGCCTATCCTGGTTAAAATCTCTCCCGATCTGAACCATGAGCAGATAGACGATGTAATCGAATTGATCGGACAGCATGAAATGGACGGGGTGATCGCGGTTAATACGACAATAAGCCGTGAGGGACTGTCCACTGATCCCGAAAAGATTGAAAAAATCGGCCAGGGCGGACTCAGTGGCCTGCCTCTCAGAGAACGGTCAACGGAAATAATCCGTTATATCCACGTGAAGACCGGTGGTAATCTTCCCATCATCGGAGTCGGAGGTATCATGAGCCCGGAAGATGCCATCGAGAAACTTGAAGCGGGAGCCAGCCTCGTCCAGGTATATACGGGATTCATCTATGAAGGGCCTTCCCTGGTGAGAAAAATCAACAAAGCTGTCCTTAAGGGAATCTGATAGGGTTGGTATTACTGCTTTTCGGTCCTGTACTCCCGAAAGGTTTTATCGGAGTAAAACACAATCACTCTCTCAACCTCACGCGTATCATCAGTCCTTTGTGGACCTTCCTGTTCTTTCATACCCGGTGATTCGACCTTAGCGGAAAGCTTCTTCTCATCCTTGGCAGGGGAGGTTTCTGAAAAGGGCCCGTCAAACAGCTCCTCAGCAGGCCTTCTTTGTTTATACATTTCCCCTAAACCAGTAATAAGCCATTCTGCACTGATCCCGGGAAAGGCTTCAAGTATCTTGTGGATAAAATCAAAACCGGGTTTGTTGCGTCCTGATATAACGTGTGACACGCTCGAACGCTGTACTCCGATCTTATCTGCAAATTGAGAAGCAGATAAATCCTCTCTCCGCAATATTTCCTGAATCTGGTCCTGCATCAGCTATTCACAAATGTAATATATTCTTTGCTCACATGTGTAAACTTATTGTTATTTATTGAATTTACATTTGTCACGCTTTCGCAAACCTTCCTTTATTATTTCACGATGCCTTCCTCAAACGGTGATAATGCCGGCTTAAATTCCAATATTATTCATATATCTATTGTAAATAAAGAAGCAGGGGAGATATAAGGCTCAGAGGGTACAGGGCATTCAGGCCTGCAAAAAGGCTTAAAACTGTAAAATCTTAAGTGTAACTTCATATAAATAGTATATATCATTGGTTTACAATGACTAATACGTCACTTTAAGTATCCGTATACTGTTTTTGTGACATTTGTAAACAAATCGTTGATCAACCGCTTCATATATACAAGCTAAATTACTGGTATTTAATGCGATAATATCAATTATAGATTCGATAATCCCTGGCTTTCTACGACGCAGTAAAGATTGCAGTGATCCTTCCGGATTGTATAGAAATGTAATGTATTTTTATGACAGATTGACATTAATGAATTACATTTGTAACTAGCCTCCCCTACCCTTTCAAGGCTGTTTTCATTGACAATCCGGTTTGGTATGTACCCGGCTGAATTTTTAAATATTTGCAGCCTGCGGCCAGATGAGTTACAAATATCTGATTCTCGTGCACGATTCAAAATCCCTCCTGCCCTGCCTCAGTCCCAGGACGGTTTTTTCCCGGCCGAAGTATTTTTTTACTTTTATGGAAGATTAAGAGTTTTCATTGTATGAAGAAGTTCCCATTACACTGGCAGATTCTCATAGCCCTTATCCTAGCCATCGTCTACGGCATTCTGTTTACCACATCTTACATGATCCGGGATGGCTCATTCAAATCCCTTGCGCGCAGCGGTGCAGATACTGCTTTAATTGCCCGCCTTGAGAAGATCGAGGACACAGAATTCAATTCACGCATGGCTTTTGAGGATGCCCTTGACGGCATTCTTGAACCAGGACAGAAGGAGCTTTATTTCAGCCGGATTGCAGATGCAGCGTATCACAATCCGCATGTACGTGCGGTCAGCTGGATGGGGGATATCTTCCTGAGGGCTCTTAAGATGATCATTATCCCGCTTATTCTGAGTTCCCTTATTTCAGGGGTAACGAACATTGGTACGGGGGGAAGCCTGGGGCGCCTGGGACTCAAAACCCTTGCCTATTATGTCCTGACAAGCACTTTCGCCATTGTCACGGGACTCTTCCTTGTCAACCTGATCAAGCCGGGCATCGGAGCGGATCTTAATTTCAGCCAGCAGGTCGTGGGACTCGTGGAGAAGCAACAGAGCCTGGGTGAAACCCTGATAAACATCATCCCGACGAACATATTTGAGGCCTTCAGCAGCAGCGCCATGCTGTCCATCATCTTCTTTGCCATCCTCTTCGGATTTTTCATTACCCGGGTTAAGGATCCCCACCGGGAGGTCCTGAAAAAGGCCTTTAATGCCATATTCGAGGTCATGATGCAGATCACACTGTTCGTGATCAGGTTCACGCCTCTCGGAATTTTCGGGATAGTCGCCAGGGTGGTAGCGGACCAGGATGACCTGGGCAATCTTGTCACACGGATGGGATTGTATATGGGAACGGTGATCCTGGGATTACTGATCCATTTCCTCATCACCCTGCCCCTGATCGTCAGATTCGCTGGCAGGGCAAAGCCCTGGTTGCATCTGAAAAATATGTCCACACCCCTGCTTACCGCATTCTCCACTTCCTCTTCCGGGGCCACCCTGCCGCTTACCCTGGAAGCAGTGGAGCATAGGTCGGGCGTGTCGAACAAGATCAGCAGTTTTACCCTTCCCCTGGGTGCGACCATCAACATGGACGGGACCGCCCTCTACGAATGCGTGGCGGCAATGTTCATAGCCCAGGCCTACGGAGTGGATATGAACCTGGTACAGCAGCTGATCATCATTGTCACCGCCCTTCTTGCATCGATCGGGGCTGCTGCCATCCCTATGGCGGGACTGGTTATGATCACGGTCATACTGACGGCGGTCGGATTGCCCCTCGAGGGAGTGGGACTCATACTGGCTGTGGACCGTATCCTGGATATGTTCCGAACGGCCACCAATGTATGGAGCGATTCCTGCGGGGCGGTGGTCATCGCAAGGTCTGAGGGTGAGAAGCTGTCCGTCTGACCCTCCCTGCAATCATGACATAAATCATGCACGCCGGACGGAGAGTTACATTTTTTTTGATTATTTTTATACTCCATTTACTACCATATTAAATAACTGAATATCAATGGATTTACTTGAAAAAATTAAAGCAAAGGCGAAAGCTCACAACAAGCGGATCGTACTGCCTGAGGGACTCGAGGAAAGAACACTGAGAGCGGCGGATGAATTGCTGGGGGACGGAATCGCTCAGATTATTCTCCTGGGTAATCCTGATGCGATCCGGGCAGAATCCGAAAAACTGGGTCTTAAACATATAAATAAAGCCACACTGATTGACCCGCTTAACCATGAGAAAAAAGAGGAATACATTGACCTCATGGTAGAGATAAGGAAGCATAAGGGACTTACAAGGGAAGAAGCTTCTAAGCTCATAGAGGACCCCCTCTACCTGGGAACACTCATGATCAAGAACGGGGATGCCGACGGGGAAGTTGCCGGTGCCATGAATGCCACAACCGATGTACTGCGTCCCGCTTTCCAGTATGTAAAAACTCTGCCCGGGATCAGCGTCGTCTCGGGGGCCTTCATAATGATACTGAAGGATAAGGAATTCGGGGAGGACGGGATCATCGTTTTTGCGGATTGTGCCGTACATCCGGATCCCACGGACAAGGAACTGGCGGAGATTGCGGTAGCCACGGCAGGGACAACCCGGGCAATCGCCGGCTTTGAACCACGCATAGCCATGCTGAGCTTCTCCACCATGGGAAGTGCGAAGCACGAAAATGTGGACAAGGTGGTAAATGCCACAAGGATAGCAAGGGAAATGGAGCCGGGGCTCCAGATAGACGGCGAGCTGCAGGCAGATGCCGCCATCATTGAAAGTATAGGCAGCAAAAAGGCACCCGGAAGCAAGATTGCCGGTAAGGCCAATGTCCTGGTATTCCCTTCCCTGGATGTTGGCAACATCGCCTATAAGCTGGTTCAGAGGCTGGCCCATGCAGAAGCCATTGGTCCCGTACTGCAGGGAATGGCTGCACCCATAAATGACCTCTCCCGGGGATGTTCGGTCTCCGATATTGTCAACCTGGCAGCCATCACGGCTAACCAGGCTGCAGGATCCCAATCATAATACGGTAAAAAGTAAAAACAATGGCAGAAAGACTTGAAGATTACGGCCTGAGCAAACAGATCAGGCAGGGAAAAAATGGGGGACTACAAAAGGTAGCTGTGATCGGATGCGGGAACATGGGACAGGAAATCGTCAGGACCATCAGCCAGCATGGCATAGAAGTGGTATACCTGGATCAGACCGAAGAACGGATCGTGGAGATCCGGAAATCCATTGAGCAGAGACTGGATGCTATAATTAATAAATGGGGACTGACAGAGAGCGAGAAGCGGGCCATACTGTCCAGGATCGAAGGGACTACGGAATATGAGGACATAAGGGACTGCGACCTGGTCATAGAATCGATCAATACACGGCAGAGGGGTACATCACTGGAAGCACGCAAGGAGGTTTTCAGGAAAGCGGAAGAATTCATGGATGACGATACCGTGATTGCATCCAATAATGCAACCCTGATGATATCGGACCTGGCAGCCGCTTTAAAACATCCGGAAAGGGCAGTTGGGATGAA
Organism: uncultured Bacteroides sp.; assembly: GCA_965603745.1. Classification (GTDB taxonomy): domain Bacteria; phylum Bacteroidota; class Bacteroidia; order Bacteroidales; family SM23-62; genus SM23-62. Next base: position 4,693 of record CBFDEE010000220.1, read on the forward strand.
CTTCATAACCCCTTCATCAAAGGTCCGGATAGTGGAGGTAATCAGGGGAAAGGATACCAACCGTGCCTCATTTGAATTCCTGATCCGCTTTATCAAGATGCTTGACAAACGCCCCATTACCCTGAATGAATCACTCGGTAATGTAAGCACCAGGCTTATCGTGACCCTGATAAACGAGGCCTGCGAGATCCTCATGGAAGGTGTAGCATCGGTTAAGTGCATTGACGAAACGATGAAGCTCGGTTACGGCCTGCAACTGGGACCCTTTGAGCTGGCTGACCGGGTAGGGCTGGACAAGGTGCAGAAATGGATGGATAACCTGTACTTCGAGTTCGGAATGCAGAAATATAAA
>CBFDEE010000221.1:0-5000 GCA_965603745.1 uncultured Bacteroides sp.
GCGTCAGCTTTACCGACATAATCCGGAACCTCCAGAAGCGGCGCAGAATCTCTGAGGTTGGAATACAGCATTACAAAAACTTATTCCTCATGGGGCACAAGATCAAATGACTTGACCACCGTACCCAGGACAGCAAGGGAATCAAGATGACCACCGGTAGAAAAAACAAACTCATAATTTCTCAGAATGTTTCCCTCGTTAAGGTCCTTTAATGATTCCCCGAAACTGAATGTATAGGTAGTGCTGTCGCGAATGTCCTCTTCCCATTCTATCACAAGGGTTTTGCCCCGCAGCCTGATCTCGGGCCTTTCCTCGAAGGGTGGCGATACGATTAATTCCTGGCTGATCGCATCGGTTTTGATGAATTCGTCAAATGTTATCTCTATCCTGCTGCCATTATAATTAACTGATCTGTTAAGGGGTTTTGATTTTTCTACCCGGGGAGGGGTTTCATCCCTGGGGCCCCCTGAAGGAGATCCGATTTTAGCGCAATCGGCGAGGAAAACCATCAGCAAAATGCAGGTGAGGATATGGAATAATCTGTTCAACTTTGATTATCTTTAGCGCCTTAAAGAGTTTTGCCCGGGGCAAATTTATACTTTACCAACGATATTTAAACGTACGATCATGATTTTTGGTGCAATAAACTGGGACGTGAATCCCGAAATCTTCCGGATCGGCGATTTCGCCGTTCGGTGGTACGGTCTGCTGTTTGCTTCCGGATTCTTTTTCGGGTACCTCATTTTTATGCGGTTTTTTAAGAAGGAAGGATTGTCAGCCGACCTGCTGGACAAACTGACAATTTACATGGCCCTGGGAACCGTTATCGGGGCCAGGCTGGGCCATTGCCTGTTCTATGAACCTGATTATTACCTGAGCAATCCGGTGGAGATCCTTAAAATATGGCGTGGCGGACTGGCAAGCCATGGAGCGGCCATTGGTATTCTGATCGCCCTGTGGCTCTGGGTGAGGAAATTTAAAATGTCCTTTATCTGGATAATCGACCGCATCGTGGTTGTAGTTGCCCTGGCCGGCGCATTCATACGTCTCGGGAACCTCATGAATTCTGAAATATACGGTGTGGAAACCTCTCTTCCCTGGGGATTTGTATACATCCGTAACCTGGAAGTGGTACCAAAGCATCCCACCCAGATTTACGAAGCTCTCACCTATTTCCTGGTCTTTGTTATGCTCCTGGTAATTTATTATAAAACCAATGCAAAACCCCGTTCAGGGATGCTCTTCGGTATTTTCCTCATTCTGGTATTCGGCATGCGTTTTCTGATAGAATTCATCAAGGAAGACCAGGTTGATTTTGAGGCGGGAATGGCCCTGAACATGGGACAATGGCTGAGCATACCCTTTGCCCTGCTGGGCGCAGGGATCCTTGTATGGTCCCTGCGCAGAGCAAAAAAGGTGGATTGAATCAGTATAGAATTACTGCCTGAACTAACTCTCCGGAAAAGTTATTCCTGTGTCGCCACAGGTGACAGCAGGGCACTTACTTTTTCAGGATCTTATCAAGGACGGTATCCTTGTCAAGCTTCCTGGTGCAGAAGAACCAGTCATAACAATGCATATCCTCTTTGCCGTCCATCCTGTCCTTGGCCGCTCCGCATGAACCGGCAGGAGGTACGATCACATCATCGCCCGGCCTCCAGTCCGCCGGCGTAGCAATGGAAAACTCGTCTGCTGTTTGAAGGGCGATCAGCACCCTGTAAAGCTCATCAAAATTTCTTCCCAGGCTGAGAGGATAATAAATAATGGTTCGGATGATGCCTTTCGGATCAACAAAGAACACGGCCCTTACTGCCTTGGTAGTGGCCTCGCCCGGCTGGATCATTCCGTATTTTTTGGCAACTTCCATCGTTATGTCCTCGATGAGCGGAAAAGTCACCTCCACGTCTTTCATCCCCTTGTATTCGATCTTATCCTTGATGGTCCTCAGCCATGCAATATGGCTGTACAAACCGTCAACGGAAAGTCCAATAAGTTTACAGTTTGCCTGTTCAAACTGGCCTTCCATATGGGCAAAGGTCATGAACTCGGATGTGCATACGGGAGTGAAATCAGCCGGGTGGCTGAACAAGATAGCCCAGCTTCCTTTGTAATCCTTAGGAAAATTTACTTCTCCCTGTGTGGTAACGGCAGTAAATTCAGGTGCGGGATCGCCGATTCTCGGCATTGAGATTACTTCATTTTCTTCCATGTCAATTACTTATAATAGTGTTAATAATGATTTATTCGGCAGGCCTTCCGGCCGCCAGGTTTTTACTTCTTTCAATTGATTGCAGTGCGAGATAGTTGTCCCCGAACTTTGCCAGGTTATCCATTTCCACATCGTACTGGTCAAAATGCCTTTCTTCATCCATGACCAGTCTTTCGAATAATGATTTTGAAACAGAATCTGCATTCTGCGAGCATTCATTTGCCCAGTTATTATAGTCAAGGGCGCTGGCAGTTTCCATTTCTGCTGCCACTTCCAGCATTTTCTTTACTTCGTGGATTTTTTTTACTTCTGCCGATGCAGCCAGTTTTACCTCTCCTTTCAGGAAGAGTATCCGTTCGGCAATATCTTCGATATGGAGCATTTCTTCGATGGCGGTCCGTTTGAATAAACCGGCCAGAAGGTCATATCCCTGGTCATCACAGTGAAAATGAAAATACATATACTGGTGAACGGCAGTCAGCTCATCTGCAATTGCCTTGTTCAATAATTCGATGCTTTTTTCTTTCATGGTGGTTCAGGGTTTAAAATTAAAATTAAGTCCTTTGGCTATATCCATAGCCAGTTCCGGGTCTGCTTTGTGAAAATGCTCAAGCTGGCGCTGTATGATTTCATCCTTTTTTGGTCCGGATATACCGCTGAGCGCACCAATGAGATTGGAAAGAGTATTCTTTCTTTCCCCATCGGTCATTACTTTCCTGTAAAGTTCCCCTGGCTGGGTAAAATGATCATCATCGTTTTCATTCCTGTCAAATGAATCAGCCGTCAGGCCATCCAGCTCAAACGGAGGCTCCTTATAATCAGGGTCCGCCTCAATATCATCGAAGCGGTTCGGGAAATAATTGGGCGCACTGCCGCTGTTTCCGTCAACGCTCATAAAGCCGTCTCTCTGGTGATGGTGAACCGGCCCGACCGGGCGGTTCACGGGGATTTGCTCGTAATTGGCTCCCAAACGGTAACGGTGGGCATCAGGATAAGCCAGTATCCGGCCCTGCAGGAGTTTGTCCGGCGACAATCCTATCCCGTCAATTACATGAGCAGGGGCAAACGCGGACTGCTCCACATCGGCATGATAATTTGCAGGGATCTCGTTCAGCTCCATAATGCCTGCTTCGATCAGAGGGAACTCGGAGTGCGGCCATATTTTGGTGATATCGAAAGGATTCCACCGGAAGCTTTTGGCCTGCTCATCCGTCATCACCTGTATTTTGAGGGCCCATCTGGGGAAATCTCCCCTTCCTATCGCTTCCACAAGGTCCCTCTGAGCATAATCGGGATCCCTGCCTTTCAGGTCCCCGGCCTGAGCATCCGTAAGTGTTTTATTTCCCTGGAGGGTTTTAAAGTGAAATTTGACCCAGACCCTTTCGGTTTTTCCATTGATCATTGAAAAAGTGTGACTTCCGTAACCGTTCATAAAGCGGTATCCGTCCGGTGTTCCACGGTCGCTGAATAGGATCATAACCTGGTGCAGGCTCTCCGGGTTGAGGCTCCAGAAATCCCACATCATGGTGGGACTTTTAAGATTGCTTTTCGGGTCCCTTTTTTGTGTGTGGACAAAATCAGGGAACTTTTTGGGATCCTTAATGAAGAACACGGGAGTGTTGTTCCCAACCAGGTCCCAGTTCCCATCTTCCGTATAGAACTTCACCGCAAATCCCCTGGGATCCCGTTCCGTGTCAGCACTGCCTTTTTCGCCTCCCACAGTAGAAAAACGGAGAAAAACACGGCACTCGTTCCCAACTTTGCTGAAGATCTTTGCCTTGGTATATTTTGTAATATCGCCGGTAATCTTTAATGTTCCGAAAGCACCGGTTCCCTTGGCATGAACTACCCGCTCGGGGATGCGTTCACGGTTGAAATGCGAAAGTTTCTCATGAAGGAAATAATCCTGCAGGAGGATCGGTCCCCTCGGACCCGCGGTCAGGCTGTCTTCATTCTCGAAGTATGGCCGACCGGAAGCCGTTGTGAGTTTTTTCTTTTTACTCATGGTATCTGGTTTTTTTTGTAAATTTTCCGTTTATCTGAAGTCTGATTTCCTCGATGTTAAAACCGGGTATTCTGTTTACATGGAAATACTCGGAGAGAACCCGGTCCAGTCCCTCGTCAGCATAGTCTTCAATCCTGTCGGATTCCGAACAGTATAAATGGTGATGCTGGTCTGTAAAACCATCATACCTCATCACGTCATTCTCGGTTTTTACCTTTCTTATCAACCGGTTCTTTACCAGCGTTTCAAGGACTTTGTATACAGTTCCTGTTGCAATGCTGATGTGGGTTTCCCTGATGGATTCTATGATGTTCTCTGCAGTAGGATGGTTGTCCAGCCTGTAAACTGCATCCAGGATTGCAAGCCTCTGGGGAGTGACCCTGAGTCCCGCAGATTTTATCCTGTCTTTTAACTGATCGGGAGGAACCATATGTTGATTTATACTTAAATAAGAATTATTCTTATCTAAGAGTTAACAAACTTACTGATTTATTTATATAAATTCAAATAGCTGAAAGACATTTCAAAATAATATCTGATACATGCAGTCTTTCTTCTCAGAAATCATTGGCGGGTAAGGGAATTTGCCTACTACTCATACCGCAGAGAATCGGAAGGGTTACGGCTGGAAACTTTCCAGGAATGGTAACTGACGGTTAGCAATGCAATAAGCAGGGCAGCCAGGGTGGCCAGCAGGAAAATCCAGTACGGAATGTCGATACGGAAAGCGTATCCCTGGAGCCATTTGTTTATCATGTACCAGGCAACAGGCCATGCAATCAGGGA
>CBFDEE010000222.1:0-4970 GCA_965603745.1 uncultured Bacteroides sp.
CCACGTACGCATTTGAAGGGGGGGGTATATTGTTTATTTCACAGGTAAGCCTGTAATCTTTAGTATAATCGGTTGCCGTGAAATTATAAAAGTAGCTGGTTGCTCCAGGGATTACGGTGTAAGTTAATGGCCATTGTGTTTTATCCGATTTAAACTTCACCTGCCATTGGTATGTATAATGTTTCATAAAAGTTACCTCCATCCTGTAAGTCTGGCCTTCGCACATATCAAGATAGGATTGTGCCCCGGCAATGCGAGGCAGGAATGCCAAGGTTGCGGCAATTGCAGCACTCAGTAACATGATTCTTGTGGAAGTGTGCTTCGGAGTTTTCATAGTCTTGATATTTTGCTTAAGAAGTGTTAGATTCTTTGAGATTATCTAACATATCTGATTGATCTACAAGGGATTAAGTTAATGATATATTCATACAAAAGCAATTTATCGCAGGGAAAGTTATTCACCAGGTACCTGCAAATTCTCTGTATGTCATTATGTGTTAATGGCATAGGGTCTATTTTGAATTATTCTGAATTATACATCCAGGGAACCCTGGTTCCATATCACGGGCCGTCCTCCAGCCGGCAGTTGCTAAGCAGTCACTCCAGGCTTTGAAGTCCGCACGCCGGAATGTCCAACAGCTGTCATTTGTTCACCAACCGTTCCAATGCCTGCAGGTCAACCGAAGTGTCCTTCATTTCATCAAACCACCGGGGACAGCGGTTGGCGTCAAGTGGGATCCCAAGGACCGGCAATCCCGCTTTAATACACAGTCTCATCCCCGCTATCAGTTCGGCAAGACATGCTATGCCCAGGACACCCACACTGCCATGCTCTGCCATCAGGTCTTTCAGCAGCTTGCTTATCCTGCCCCTGCTCAGGATATAGGGGTCCACATCGTGTTCCTTCAGGATACGCGAAGCTTTATTTATAAAACAGGTTTTCAGGCAGGCTTTGCATTCATACTCAATACCGTCTTTGCTTGCCCGGCATGTTGTGTGTGATTCTTTCAGGCAGTAGGGCAGGAGTGCAATCCTGTAATTTGCCCTTGCGAATGCCTGCCTGTTCAGGCGGTTCTCAAGCTCGAATTCGAGCATGTAAAGGTAATACTGCTCCCGGTTTGTCAATAGTTCTGGATCGGTGAGGTGCTGGTGGATGGGGACTGAATCGAGGTGTTTCTCTATATCCATGGTGAATGGCTGGAGAACCTCATGGCAGCGGTTCAGTATGTATGAAATTTCTGAAGATTCAGGATCCCTTCCTGCACTTTTCTTCAGCTTCCTTCGGTTCTCACTCTGCTTCCGGATATAGCCTGCCATCTGTATTTCCTTCCAGGAGAACCGGTCCAGAAGCTCATCACAGAGGGAAGATACCTCATCGTAAAAGGACTGTGATGAATTTCCTTTTCCGAATAATGTATATGTTTTTCCCTCTATCATGGCTTACCCTGGCGGCAATTTACAGAATTTACCTTCCAGGTCATTGTTATAGATAGCTGAATTTCATATTTTGCGCTTACGTTGAACCAAAACCTATGAACATGAAATTCCTGAAATGGCTTTTATACATAGTACTGGCTGTGGTGACCCTGATCCTGGTCATCCCGCTTTTTATGCCGGCAACCGTAGAGATAAGTGCTGAACAAGAAGTTGGCGTGTCACCCGCCCAGGTTTTCCATAACGCTGCGTCCTATACCGACCGGAACGAATGGGACCCATGGCTGGAAACCGAACCGGAAGCAGCCTATACGATCGATTCCAGGCCTGATTACGTCGGATCGGAGTACAGCTGGAGCGGGGAGCAGATCAATACAGGCCGGATGGTGGTGGACTCCGTTGTATTCGGGAAATACATCGCATCGCAGATCTATTTTGGTGATGATCCGGATCCGGGGCTTGTCGAGTGGACGCTGGAGGAATCCGGTAGCGGTACCCTGATCACCTGGAAATTCACTGCAGAAACTGCTTACCCGGTTGAAAGGTTAATGCTGAACCTTATGAAGGGTCAGATGCTGGAGAGTTTTGAAAAGGGACTTTCAAATTTTGCGGAATACCTTGAGGAGAATCCGCCGGTACTCAGTACCCTGGGAAAAATTGAAGAGGGTGTCATTTCCCCGATGTATACCCTGGTCATTCCGGGTAAAGCCACAATGGAGGAAATGGGCCAGTTGATGGAAGTCCAGTACGGAAAGCTGGCGGCTGAAACGGAAAGACAGCAGCTTGATTTTGCCGGTCCGCCTTTCGCACATGATCTCTCCTACGATGAGGTTACAGGCATTACTGAATACCTGGCGGGCGTCCCGGTTGCCACCAGGGGTAAAAGCACGGAGGAGGTTAAAGCCAAAACCTACAGGGAGATCAGAGTGATCCAGGCCATGCATTCAGGACCATACCATGAACTGGGAATATCCTATGCAAAGTTCATGGCATATCTTGAGGAGAACGGTATAGAAGTTTCGGGTGAATCTTTTGAATTCTATCTTGGTGATCCCACGCAGGAACCCAATCCTACAAAGTGGAAGACACTGATTGCATTCCCGCTGAAATAAATCCTGCCGGGCATTATGATACAAAAGCTTAAAAATTTCCATAGCACAGGCGGGTCCCGCTTCCCGGCTGTTATACTTTTTATTATTATTTTATCCTGGGGATGCAGGTCCCCTCTCCCCCCTCACGGCAGCGTATCGATCACTGAAGAGCAGGCATCCCGGCTGGCTGCCCCTGCCTTACATTGTATACAAAGGCCCTATCCCTATAAGCCGGGCAGCGTCCTGGTGGATGACAGCAGTCTTCAGGCGCCAAGGGTGCAACATCCGGCATTTTACGGCTGTTTTGACTGGCACAGTTCGGTACACGGGCACTGGACCCTGGTTAAACTGCTGAAGGAGTTCCCGGACCTCCCGGAAGGAGAAGAAATCAGGGCGAAACTCGGCCAGAACCTGAGCGCCCGGAACCTGGCAAAGGAGACGGAATTTTTCTACTCGGAGGGCAACCGGACCTTTGAGCGCACATACGGATGGGCCTGGCTGCTGAAACTGGCCCTGGAGCTTGAAACCTGGGACGATCCCCTTGGCAGGGAGCTTGCCGGGAACGTCCGTCCGCTGGCAGATTCCCTGGTAGGTAAATACCTGGATTTCCTGGCTGTCCTTCCATACCCGATAAGGGTGGGGGAGCATACCAATACGGCCTTCGGACTGTCTTTTGCGTGGGATTATGCTGATAACAGGGGCTTGCAGGAACTGCGCGCACTAATTGAAAAAAGAGCAAGGGATTTTTACCTGGAGGACCGGGACTGCCCTCTTACCTGGGAACCGGGGGGATTCGACTTCCTTTCCCCCTGCATGATGGAGGCGGACCTGATGTCGAGGATCCTGGATGAAACGGAATACAGGTTCTGGCTGCAGAAGTTCCTTCCCGGCATCCTGGCCCCCGGGCGTTTCAAGCTGAAGCCGGCCGAGGTTACAGACCGGACAGACCCTAAAATCGTACACCTGGACGGGCTGAACCTGAGCCGGGCCTGGAACCTGTTACATATCTCAGCGGGACTGGACGAAACCTGCCCGCATCTGCGGGAAACGGCCCAGGAGCACCTGGATGCTGCTCTGCCTTACATAGCCAGCGGGAACTACGAGGGAGAGCACTGGCTGGCGTCCTTCGCGGTTTACGCATTGTATTCACAGTAACGCCCCTGATGTAAACAGAATTATCCACCCTTTTTACAGGATAATCCACCTTACGGATGCCCGGAATTTGTAGTTTTCCTTCCGTAATGAGAAGATCTACAGGAAATAGAAAGATTTCGCATATAGTACCCTTCCTGATCCTGTTGCTGCTGCTCCTGGCCCATAACGGAATGACGTATGCCCTGCATAACCAGGATGGGGTTCATGATCCCAGTGCAATCGTTAAATGTGACGATACCTACTGGATATTCGGGACCGGCCACGGCCCTCATGCGACCAGGAGCTCTCCTGGGAAAGCGGACGCTTCGCCGAATCGCATGATGTGTACTTTGGAACCGAAAATCCGCCTCCCTTTGCCGGAAATGGAAAGGGGCATCACATATTACTGGAAGGTTGACGAAGTGAATTCCAGCGGCACTACCGCAGGCGAGATCTGGTCATTCACTGCAGATCCAGCGCCACCAGTGGGAATTCCCGTTGAATCCACACTTCCCGTTCATGAGCTGAAAATATACCCGAACCCGGCTGACCGCCGGATCATGGTAAGGCACACATCAGGTACAGGTCCTCGTCATCCCTGGAATAGGCTTCGACTACCAGCCTGCCGTGAGATATTAGGGCATGCATCTCAGAGCAATCAGGAATGCATGTATTGACTGCCTGCATACTATTCAGACTATTAGCCGGAAGCAGAGATGCTTCTTAAATGTCGGGTCTTCAGCATAGTACAGCTGTTCATCCCTTGAAGATCTTCAAGTATCTATCCTTGTTTCTTGATTGAGGTTAAAAATTTTCGTCAAAAAGTTGTGTTTTTACTGGCTACCTTTTTCTGTTTTTCCGATTAAACAATAAAGGGAGTAATCTATGGAAGGAAATACAGCCGGCACGATTACGGATCTTTCATGGATCAGGTCTGTGGATATCTGTGGCCTGTGGGAGGTTATCCGCATACGTGAGGGTGACAGGGAGTCGGATTACCCGTGGATTAAGGACAGGTTCAAATTCAACTTCCTACCTGAGATGATCTTCCTCTGTCTCAAGGATGGCAAAAGTTCTCATGGCAGCTGGGATTTTATTGAAAGGAAGGCTGGCGAACAAAAGCAATACTTCATCGTACTGGATGGTACTGTCAGACTCAAGATCCTCGATGTAAGCATTGATGAAATGATCTTCACCTGCCGGGGGAAGGAGTATCTACTCGTCAGGAGGCTTTAAGACAGGCCTGGATCCTTTTCAATCTCCAGGAGACCATATTGCCCGGACCGGAAGCAAAAAAATCCTTTCCCCGAG
>CBFDEE010000223.1:0-4947 GCA_965603745.1 uncultured Bacteroides sp.
CGCGGCTGAAATGGTACGTATACTTTTGTATTATATAAGAATTAAAAGAGGTGTTAATCCTGATGAATTGGTAATCATCAGAACTGTACCAGGATTGTGGATACTTTATCTGAATACTATTTTACTTCTCATATTTACAGGTCCTTTTAACTCGATAAGGTAGAGTCCCCCGGGAATTGATTCCCTGCTGATCTCGATCCGCTTGCCGTAGACATGGTCCTCCATGTAGAGGATTTTCCCGGAGAGGTCCCTGATGAACAGCTGGTAGCGCTGATGGTCCGGGTTCCGGAACTCAATAATGGCACGGTCAACAACCGGATTGGGAAAGATGCTTAGTTCCTGCCCGGCTTCAAGCTTTCCGGTGGTAACTTCTTTCAGCTTATTATCATCCATGTTCGACAGGGAGTGATTATAGGGACCGGTTCCTACTTTTTTCCCGTTATCATCGTTAAGGCAACCGCCCGGTTTTTCAACTGCCACCCGATACCAGTACTCTTTACCGGCTATGGCCTGTCTATCCGTAAAAGAAGTAAAGCTGCTGGATATCGGCTGGTATAAGCTGAAACCCGTTTGGGATGTGCTTCTGAGTATATAGTAAGTACCGAACTAGAACCCGTAATATTCCTCCCAGACCAGATTGGCAACGTTGAATTCCGTATTCAGGCTTGTGACCAGGTGAATGGTCATATGGGCCCGGCTTAAATCCGATTCGCGACCGTCCTCGGTAAGGGCTGAGATCTTGTATATGTACGCCTGTGATGTCGGATCGGCTCCTGTGTCTGCGAATACAGTCAGATCGCCGGCTGCTACCTCCCCGATTTTTTCATACTCGCCGGCCGCTATACTCTCCCTGTAGATATTGTATAAGGCGATGGGTGCGGTGGATTGTTTTTCCCATACGACCAGGTTGTCTCCACTGGAGGTATCAATGGTAACCATACATATCTGCGGGGCCATATACAGGGTGATGGGTTCGGTGTAGACAGTCCCGCAAACGTTCCGGACCCGGCAGGTATACTCACCTTCGTCGGTAATATCAATACTGTCCAGTTTCAGCTGGGGCAGTTTTTTACCCGGGATGGTATCCCCGTCCATGTACCACTGGTATTTTATCGGATCGGAACCGGCTGAGATAACCTCCAGTTTGAGGCTGGCATCCTCTACCATCCACTGGCTTTCAGACTGCAGCAGGATCTCCGGGGGAAGCTTTACTTCCAGCCTGACGTTATGGCTGTTCACCGGGCCGTACCCGTTCGATAATTCACAGCTGTAATTTCCTGCATGGTCCGTCGAAACGGGATCAAATACCAGAACGGAAGAATCCGCACCCTCAATGGATTTTTCATCCTTCCACCAGCGGTATCTGGCCGGACGATCCGCTTTTACAGAGAAAACAACCTTTTGTCCCTCACAGATTGTTTGGTTCACAGGATGCTGTATAATATTCAACCGGCCTGCCCTGTTTTCATACGGCCCGATGTCAACGGTATCGGCATTTACCCTCGGAAACCCGGTAATATCTGCCGATCCGGGGAACAGTTCGGGGGACTGGTTCAGTCCCGCGTTGATCAGTGGCGAAAAGTCCGATATAGACCAGTCCGCATCGAGGCCGCTATGATCGGTGCCCGCTCCCGCCGACGGAAGAGTAAATTCCGGATCGGCATCGAGCATATTGTACACAGGACCCTGTGAATGAAATCCCCCGTCGTTCAGTCTTTCCACCACGCAATGGTAAAATATCGGCAGGTCGTTCGCAGCAACCTGGTGGTTTCCCGAGTTATCTTCATTCCCCCAGAATATGGAATTAATGATTTCGGGACTGCAGTTTGTAATTTCCATCCCTCCCAGAAAATAAATTGCCTGGTTATTGACCACAGCGTTGTTGGCAAAGACAGGATCTGACTGATAAAAGTTCACTCCACCCACGTTGTTGGCCAGGTTGTTGCATACAACATTGTTGACAATAGTGGGGAATGCCTGTATAACACTGATCCCACCTACAAAATCACCGGAATAGTTGTTCGCGATGACGTTATTGGCGATAAGCGGCCATGAATTCAGCCAGACCAGGATTCCTCCTCCATGGTTAATACTCCAGTTGCTGTATATCAGGTTGTTTTTTATTAACGGGCCTGCGAATGCCGCCACGTAGATTCCCGCTCCCTCCGCTGCAATGTTGTTCCGGATGATGGAATTTGCCACCACCACTTTAGAGTAATTAAGGATCTGGAGGGCTCCACCCCAGCGGTCATGATCCGAGCGGTTCCAGTTATTGGCATATTCAAGGATGCAGTACTCCAGCCTGGTAGTATCGTTATCTGACATAGCACCGGAGGCTCCTTCGCCATGGTCCCAGTTATTAATAACGATCCCCTTCCAGCTTCCGTTCGTTGACTCAAAATCCTCATGCCCCGCCGGATCATGTATAGTGAATTTAATCATCTGTCCGGGAGCTCCCACGGCATTCAGCACCCCTTCGTTGATAATCCCGTAATATCCCTGGAATTCAACTACGGTGCCCGGTGAGATCGTGAGGGTGGCGCTGTCCCGTATAATGATATCATCCCAGACGAAAACTGTATCTGCCACCCAGGAGGTATCGCTCGTAATCTCGCCCCCTACACCCAGTGAATCTATGCTTGTTTCAACCGCCCCGATATCAATTATAGCATACTGGAGTCTCGGGTTCCCGTATACATCTCCCATGTTTAGTAAATCATCAGCCAGGTTGTTGTCACCCTTATTCAGACTGGGAGAGGCGATCTGCACACTCCAATCGGTTATCAGTCCGTCGAAATCCATCCCGGCCGAATCCGAGGGCATTTTAAACAATGGATCCTGATCCAGGTTATTTTCATACACACCATAATACTTATGCTCCGGCATCATGGAGATTCCTTCCATCCCCCCTTCGATTATACAGTTATAAATATCCGGGATAGCCAGGTTCCCGATATTCAGCTGCGCGGTGTCAGGGCCTGAATTACCCCAGAGGATGGTATTGACAATATTGGGTTTTCCGGTACTCCACATGTGGATCCCTCCTCCAACACCATTGTTGGCTTTATTGTTACAGATCGTATTATTGATAATATCCGGGGAACAGCGGCCTATATTCATACCGCCACCCGAGTGATCGGATTCATTATTTATGATGAGATTCCCAAGATACCTGTCGAACGAGTGGGCGGCATCTATGCCTCCGCCTGATCCTGCGTAATTGTTTGCAATGATGTTGTTAACGAATAAAGACTGGCTTTCAAGCGGTCGGATGCCTCCACCTTCCAAAACAGAAGTATTTCTGCATATCAGGTTGCGTTCGATAAGGGCAAATGAAGAGCCGGCCGTCCTGAGTCCTCCGCCACGCAGGGCAATATTATCGTGAATAATACAGTTCCTGATCAGAACATTTGCCCTGGATTCAAGGGCAATACCTCCCCCCCCGGCAATGGATGAATTGTTCCTTATGATTGAATTCTCTATCCGCACCCTTCCGGTATTGTCAATATTTAATGCTCCTCCATTGAACCGCAGGCTGAGTGAGGTACCTTTTGCATACTCGATAATGCAGTGTTTCAGAACCGTTGTATCGTTGTTGTCCATCTGTCCGAAGTTCTCGATAAAGATCCCCTGCCATCCGCCAAGTTCACTGTTCATGTCACCAAAATCGGTAGAGTCCTCGACCGTGAACAATATGTTGTCCGATTCCGTTCCTTCGGCGATCAGTGTACCGTGGACCAGAAGGAAATAATAGCCTCTGAATATTACATGAACACCTGGATCAATAGTCAGTGTTGAATCATCGGGGATGGTGAGGTTCTTGTCTATGTAATAGGGCGAATTTTCCAGTGTCCACCTTCCATAAACGTCCTCTCCCTCAGGTATCCACGGGATGAAATTCTGTATGCCCAGTATCCTGCATATTTCATTGATGTAAACCATTTTTCCATCCCTGGTCAGGGGCAGGTATTCGGGTACCCCGGTAGCGTTATCGTTCCCCATGCCGAAATAGGTCCTCGGCCCTGCTGGGATATCCGCATCAGGTGCATCGTAGAAAGGCACATTGGCCTCAAACCTGGCAAACAGGGGATCCTTGCCGTTGCAGCTTGCAAGGATGGATCCGTTGGAAGGGGAATTCAGGACGAGGTAGTCGTTCGGGGGATTGATCCAGGGAAGGGAATCCCCTTCCAGGTCAACCTGACTGATAACAATGTCATTCGTGTCGGAGATCCGGGCATATACGGTCAGTATATCCATTTCATGCCTCAGCACATCTGTGCTGTTAAACAATTTCATCCGGGTGCTCCTGGCAGTCCAAGGAGACAGTATCATCTGTGGTGTTTCCATTCCATGCCAAATGGCCCGGTCTACGAAATCCCGGAAGTTCCCGCTGCCGCAACTGCGCCCTATTATGATCAGGTCGGATTCTTCAAGCCATTCAATGGTTTCCGAAGGTTCGGTCGAGATCCTGTCCTCCGCCGGCCAGAAGGTCCTTACATTAAAGCCCTGCCGTTCCAGTAATTGTATGTTATCGGCTTCATCCTCATTCGGGGTAACGAAAGTGATCTGGTAACCGGCAGGTCCGTATTTTATTTGCGGGGAATCTATGTCGACCATCCTGCATAATTCCGCCAGGTAAACTTTCTTTGAATAATTCGTCAGGGGAAAGAAATTCACGTTTCCGGTGATTTTGTCGTTCCCCATTCCGAAATAGGTCCTGGGACCTGCAGGTGCATCTCCCGCACCTTCATAATACTGAACACCGGGATTGAACCGGGCAAACAGTGGATGCTCGCCCTGGAAAGTAGCCATAATTGTGCCGTTTGTAGGTTCGGCCAGTTGGATAAAATCATGCGGTGGTTTGGCAAACCAGTCCAGCATATTACCCTCCATCGGTAAACCGGAAAACACCTCGTCCATCGGATGTATGACATCCGCTACGGCAAC
>CBFDEE010000224.1:0-4938 GCA_965603745.1 uncultured Bacteroides sp.
TCCCCCGGAATTCCCCGTATTAATAGCTGCATCGGTCTGAAAGAATTCGGCCTCCCGGAACCGGGCAGTCATCTTAGCCATTGTATGACGGCCGCTTATGATCCCGCTTGACAGGGAAAATTCCATTCCCATTGGAGCTCCGATAACAAATACCGGATCGCCTACCTGTGTCAGGTCTGAATCCCCAATTTTCGCAACATTAGGGTTTTTCGGCGGATTCTGGAGTTTTATTAGGGCGACATCGGCTGTATTTGCAAGCTGGGTTACCCTGGCAGGGATCTGCTGGCCGTCAATGAACTGGACCATAATCTCAGCAGCATTGTTCACCACATGCGCGGCCGTCAAAACAATCCCGTCTTCCGATACAAGCACTCCTGATCCCAGGGCCCCGATGCTGGTCTGCTGGTAGGGATTCCCAATTCCCGTATTCTTCTTTGACATCACATGTATAACGACAACGGAGGATTTCACCTGGTTAACAATTCCGACAGGCTCTGGGCATGAATTGTACATATTGCGATTCCCAGGATAATGAATGCTAATATGACTTTTTTCATGGTTCTTAATATTACATGGTTTCCTTTATTCTGCTTTGAAAGCAGTGAGTTTCCTCCTGAAATAATACCTGATCAGGCATAAGTAAACCAGGAGGATACTGCCAAGAACTCCCGCCAGGTTGTAAATTATATCAATAAGGTTAAACGCCCTTCCGGGGATGAATAGCTGCATGTACTCGGTCAGGACAGCAAAGGAACAGGTAGCGGCAAACAGTATAAGCAGTTCCCTTCCCCTGATGGAATATTCACTGTCCCCCCTCCATAGAATATAAAATGTCCCGAATGCGAAATACGCCAGGAAATGCGCCAGGTAGTCCCAGCGAAAACTTACCGTACTCTCCTTTATAACTTGTCTTGAATCCGGCAGAACAGATGCAAGGATGATGAACAAACTCCATAACATGAAGCTGATCAGCCAGATGGGTTTATTATGGTAGAATCTTAACATCTTCATTGGCCACCAAAAATATGAAAAAATGCAAATGATAGCTTATTTCTTCCTGATCAGCATGACCCCGTCACGGACCGGCAGGATGATCTGTTCCACGCGATCGTCTTTCCGGATGGCTTCGTTAAAGTCCAGAATTCCCCTGGTGAATTGATCACCGGATTCAGGGGTATCCAGGACTTTACCCCCCCAGAGGACATTATCGGCCAGGATGAACCCGCCTTTCCTGAGTTTTGGGAAAACAAGCTCATAGTAATCCAGGTACTCGTCTTTTTCCGCATCCAGGTATACCAGGTCAAAGCTCTCATCCATTCCCGGTATGATATCCCTGGCATCACCGGTGAGGAGTGTTATCTTTTCAGCAAGTCCCGATTTCCGGATATAGTTTTCGGCAAGTCCGGTTATTTCGTCATCTCTTTCGATAGTGATGAGTTGTCCCTCTTCAGCGAGTCCCCTCGCCAGGCAGATCGATGAATAGGCTGTAAAGGTGCCTATCTCAAGTATCCTTGAAGGGCGTATCATATGGCTGATCATTTCGAGCAGCTTCCCCTGCAGGTGGCCTGCAATCATCTGGGGATGCACGGTCTTCACCCAGGTTTCGCGATTCAGTTCGGCAAGCAGGGGATCTTCGGGACTGCTGTGTTCGAGGATATACTTTTCCAGTCCGGGTTCAGAATGTATCATGAAGCGAGGATTTTATAAGTATGTCAGGCTTGAAAGCCGGTTTTCTGCCAGGATCTCATTGGCAATCTCAAGGATCTCTTCCGTACTGATCGCATCGATCTTTTTCCCGATCTCCAGCAGGTCATCTACCCTGTTGTAGACCAGGTAACTTTTTGCCGAAGAGAGCATCAGGGTTTCATTGTTTTCGGAGGATATGGCAATCTGGCCGAGCAGTTGCCTTTTGGCCCGCTGAAGCTGAAGCGTTCCCAGTTTATTATTCCTGAGCCTGGCAAACTCCCGCAGTACAACTTTACGGCTCCGCCCGAGCTTGCTTTTATCGCTTGAAAAATACACCGATAAGATACCGGTATCTGAATAGGGACTGAAATGGGATTCCGTATGGTAGGAATAACCGTTTCTTTCCCTCAGGCTCATGTTCAGCCGTGTATTTAGCCCGGGTCCCCCGATAATATTATTCAGCAGATGCAATCCGATCCTCCGCTCATGCTGAAGGTCATACCCGGTGTTCCCGATGATGCAATGTGCCTGGTAAGTATCTTTCCGGGTGGTGATATGGCTGGATTTGCATTCCCCTGCCGTTTCCCTGCGGACCTTCCTGAAATTTCCCGGGATACTGCCGAAATATTTCTCTACAGACTTCCTGAACCTGCCGGAAGGGATATTCCCCACGGAGCACAAAACCATTTCATCCGTATGGTAATGATCCCTTATGAAGTCCCGGATATCCTTATCGGTCAATCCTGCCAGGCTGCCCGGTGTTCCGAGAATATTCCTTCCGAGGGAATGCCCCTTGTAGATCTGGTCCTCAAAATCGTCAAAGATCAGTTCTCCCGGGCTGTCGAAATAAGAATTTATTTCATCCGTAATAACTTCCTTTTCCCTTTTTATTTCCTTTTCAGGGAATGTGGAGTTGAATACAATATCCTTCAGCAGTTCAGTGGCGCGGGAATAGTCTTCCTTCATGAAGGACGCATATATACATGTTTCTTCCTTGGTAGTATAGGCGTTGATCTCACCACCGACATCTTCCAGGCGGCTGATGATATGGTAAGCTTTGCGTTTCCGGGTACCCTTGAATACCATGTGCTCAATGAAATGGGCAACCCCGTGTTCCTGTTCCCCTTCATCCCTCGATCCGGCATTGACGATCAGTCCCATATGAGCCACCACGTTGGGCACCCTGAAGTGAATGACCCGGATCCCGTTTTCCAGTTGAAAAGCTTCGTAATTCATTCAGATAAAATTGGATACAAAAATACAAATGATTATGTAATAATGAGTATCCGAAACCTTATGAGGTAACAATTCAGCCCATATATGACGGCTATTCCTTCCCGGTTGCCGAAATACCTGGCCGGCCTGGCAAATGTGAAAAATATCCTAAAAAGATAAAAAGATGCACAAATCTTAAATATTTTGTATTATTTTGAGTTACACAGAGTATTAGAGTATCGGAGTAATAGCAAAATGATGAAAACAATAAGAGCACTTCTGAGTTTATGCATGGTTGCCGGGGGACTCCAAACCGGATATTTCCTGCCTGCCGCTTATGCCTTTCCGGCTGCCGGAATCACGGTTCCCGGTATAAATGCGGCTTCATCCGCGGCTCATGCTTCTGTTCCCAGCGGGAACCTGTCGGGAGTCATACTCGATCATAAAACAGACCTCCCTGTTGAATTTGCTACGGTCGGGATATACAGTGAAGAAGATTCTTCACTCATATCCGGATCGATAAGTGACGAGGATGGTAAGTTCAATGTCGAGAAAATACCGCACGGAAATTATTATATCGATGTCCGGTTTATCGGGTATTCAAATACAAGGATTGAAAAAGTTATGATCCATGATGGCCAGCCGGGAGTGAACCTGGGGAGTATTGAATTGAAGCAATCCAGCCGCAGTATTGATGAGGTGGAGATAGTCGCTGAACAGGCCGCTGTAGAATACAAGATTGATAAAAAGGTTGTAAGCGTAAGCCAGGCGGTTACGGCAGCAGGAGGATCTGCAGTGGACGTGCTGGAGACTGTTCCCTCCATATCCACGGATGTAAATGGCGATGTTCTTTTACGGGGAAGTAGCAGTTTTACTGTATTAATCGATGGAAAACCCAGTGTGCTTGAAGGAAGTGATGCCCTCAGGCAGATGCCTGCAAGCTCCATCCAGAATATTGAGATCATAACCAATCCTTCGGTCAAATACGATCCGGAAGGCTCCTCCGGGATCATTAATATCGTAATGAAAAAGAACCGGCAGATGGGGATCAACGGACTGGCGAATGCATCCGTGTTCACTTCCGGCGAATACCGGGTTGACCTTAACCTTAACCGCCGGTATGAAAAGCTGAATCTGACCGGGGGACTAAACCTTAACAAACGCCCCAATCCGAATGAATGGTACCGTTACAGGGAAACATACTCGGGAGATACTGTACGGTATGTCATCGGGGAAGGGGACTGGACCTGGGGCAGGGCAGGAGAACGCATCCGGTTCGGGGCCGATTATTTTGCATCTGATAAGACTACGGTGTCTGCGTCCGGGGATGCCGGCCATTTCCAGTTCCGGTATGACAATCCGGCCAATTTCCATCAGTATACCCTGCCCTCATCCGGTGATAAATACTACCGGCAGGAAACCAGCTTCTTTGTAAACTCCTATTATTACAGCATGAACCTGAATTTCAGCCATAAATTTGATGACAGGGGACATGGACTCAGCGGGTACATTGACTTGGTCCGTCGTATCGGTAATGACGCTAATGAAGCATACGAGAGGGAAACCGATATGGACGGAATCCCTGTTGGTGAAATTCCTCTCAGGCAACGGGGACTTGAAGAGAACGGATTAGTAAAAACGGAAGCCAAACTTGATTATGCGAAGCCCATTGGAGAGAACAGCAAAATCGAGGCAGGTTACCAGGGATCTTATCTTTTCGGAGGCCAGCAAAATACCTGGGAGGTATACGATCCGGACCTTACCGAATGGATCGAAGACATCAGCCAGCAGAGCCGGTTCGAATTCAGTAAGAATGTCCAGGGTGTTTATATGATGTTTGCGAACCAGAACCGTATCCTGAATTTCCAGGGTGGACTGCGAACAGAGTATACAGACAGGATTATTGAACAGCTTACCCTCGATGAAACCTACCGTGTGAACCGTCTTGATTTCTTTCCTTCTCTGAGCCTCAGCAGGCAGTTTCAGGGGGGGCATCAGCTACAGGCAAGTTATTCGAGGAGGATCCGCCGTCCGAGG
>CBFDEE010000225.1:0-4929 GCA_965603745.1 uncultured Bacteroides sp.
AAAGGTAATAAATGGTTCGTTTCATATAAATGCAAATCAGGTTATGGTTACTGGTATGCCTCTGGATCAGGGATGCTCATCGCCTGATCCAGCGGGTGTTGTTGATTCTGTTACTTGTGGTTCCATGCTTGTCTGCATGGGAATGAGCCGGACGGGGCCTTCCAGCCCGGATGGCTGGACTTCCCATCCGGAAGCATCGAAGGGCCGGTACTCGATATTCACGAAATTGATCTCATGAAAATTCCTCCAGGATATCTCCTGCCTGTCCATGTACCGGATTCGGTTGGCCATCAGGTTGGATACCTCTATTGTCAGGGTATTCTCCCCTTCTTTCAGAAATTTTCCGGCCTTCATTTCAAAGGGTACGCTCCAGCAATAACCCAGTTCCTTCCCGTTGATCCATATCCGGGCGCTCTCATAGACCTTTCCCAGGTCCAGCATATACTCCCCGTCGATGATGCCGGGCATAATAAAATCCAGTGTATATAATGCTGAGCCAGAGAAATTCAGCATTAACGAATCATCCAGGGCTGTCCAGGGCAGGAGTTTTTCCATACTCCGCGAACCGGGCAATTCGGGTCCCCCATCGGTAAATTCAAGTTTCCAGGTCCCGGTAAGTTCAATCGGTTTGGCCCTTGATTCCTCGTATGGCCAGGGACCGCCTTCGTATTCCGTGTCCTCAAATGTCCTGAGAAAGACACTCTGTCCGGGTTTCAGCTGTACCCTGACCCATATGCCGGATTCATCCTTTTCCATGGTGGCTTTTCCGTAACTGCCGTTCTGCGGATCGAGCATCAGTATCGAACCCGCCGCTGAATTCAGTGGGATCAAATCATCCACCGCATTGGCGGAATGGTTCACCAGGTAATAATATTTCCCGTCCCCAAGTTCCCGGCGTATGAATTTCAGCCCGTAGCTGCTGATCTTTTCTCCCCGGATTCCGGCATGCGCCAGGGCTTTACTTATGTCTTCGCTCAGCAATATCATCCCCTCTCCCGACCTGCATTCATAGATCCCGTTGCCCCGGTCCATGAATTCCAGCTCATCCAGTGTTTTTTTGAGTTTTTCCCTGCGGCTCTCCAGTTCATGCAGTCCGGGCACATCTCCCGGGAATTCCTGGAAGATCACCAGGCTTCCCTGTTTTGCCAGTTCAATAATTTTCGAAAGTGTTTCCAGGGGCATGAAATCACAGGCAGGAATCACCAGAACATCGTAGTGTACCTCACCGCCCGAGGATTCAAAATCCTGCAGCAGCGCATCTGAAATGAAATCATATGAATATCCCCCTGCTCCCATCTGCTCAACAGCCGGGTAATCCAGCCATTCCATGATGTTATGTACGGTAAGCTGCATTTCGAGTCCCTCGTGATCGTACCATAGATCGTACACCGGCCAGTAGACCAGGATCTCGTTATCGGATTTCCCTGACTGGAGGATGGACTGGCAGCGGGTGATGTAGCTGTTGAGTCCCTCAAGATGAGGCCAGAAGGAATTGGACGGTGCGAAATTAACCGAGGCGTAGAACAGCCAGCCCGGCCAGGGTGCATCTTCCGGGGAATAGACTGTCCCGTGATAAAACACATGGTTGATGCCTGCAAT
The DNA here is from genome assembly GCA_965603745.1 of uncultured Bacteroides sp. Lineage (GTDB taxonomy): Bacteria > Bacteroidota > Bacteroidia > Bacteroidales > SM23-62 > SM23-62. Next base: position 1,600 of record CBFDEE010000225.1, read on the forward strand.
GAATGCATCCTCGACCTCCGGCTTGCACTGTGACAGAGCCACCTTGAAGTGCTCTCCGAGCCAGGTGAATGTTTCATTCGAGACCAGAGGCTTGTTGGTCACGTGGGCAGCAGAAGTAGCAAGTTTAAGCATCATGGGATTCGGCTCCACGTTCCTCGTATCGTCCGTATTTTCCTTCAGTCCCGGTATATCGAAGTTCCGGTGCCCGAATATCTCGCATTCGGGTATGTCCACCGCGGCATAAAGATCGATAAGGTTTCCAGGTGATCCATGAGCCTGGTTCCGTGTCATGCTCCCCATTTCATTGCTCCATGCAGTCCAGGGCCGTGTGAATTTCCCGAGCAGTAGTTCCGACATTGTCTGACGGTAATCGGATTTAAGTCGTGCGCTTGTTTCGTCTTCTGATTCGCCGGACAGTTCCCTCAGGTAATTCCGCAGGTCGTATCCCCTGCGGGCCTGGAATTCATCGAAAAAGCCGGGGGACCAGCTCGCATTATATACCTCGTAGCTGTCGTTGAAAAAGCAGCGTACGCCCCTGTATCCGCCGAATGCCTCTTCAAACCTCCCCAGGTATGTATCCAATGCTGTTTCAGAAAAATGATCCATGGTAAAGCCTTCTCCTCCCGGGGCAGCCCTTTTAACCTGCTGCCTTGTTTTACCACAGAATGCCGCATACAGTTCCCATTCCCCCGCTTCGGCGGTCCAGTCAAGCAGGCTGTCTTCCCCGACCCGGTCCGTCAGGTCCAGGATCTTTCCGTCTTCAGAATATGCCATCAATGCCTCCAGTTTTGCACCCAGCTTAAGCTGCCGGGGATCCAGGGGCAGGATCTTTTCTTCCAGTGTTTCACTTCCGGAAAGGCCGAACTTCCGTACGATCAGCCTGCTGGCCGCAATATCGGGAGAGATCTGGGGTCCCCCGAAGGGCCATCCCGTACCAAGGTTCATATCCACTCCCATACCAAACCGGTCTGCCTCCGACACGCATGTTTTCAGCATATCCATCCACTCCGGCGAGAGAAATTCCAGGTAATGTTCCTCACGCCCCTTTACACCGTAAATGGGGGTGATCTCCACTCCGCCCAGTCCCGCTTCAGAGTATTGTTTCAGCAAGGAGTTTATGTTCGTGGCATCAACATCCGAACCCAGCCACCACCAGCGTGTCCACGGTTTTGTTTCGGTAGTGATTTCCGGCCAGGGACTCATGCCGGATTTGTTTTTGGAACAGGATCCTGTGAGAAATAGCAGGGATACTGCCAGGAAAATTGTGAATACAGTTCGATTCATGGTTGTTGGTATGAAGCCTGGTTTTTATAAAAAGGATCGCCAGGATAAATTTAACCAGCTTTCGCGTTTTTATTGTTAACCAAAATACGAAATCTGTTGCACTATTTGATACTCGTGTCAGAATCCTGGCAATGCCAAAATCTTTAAAACAAAAACCGGAATGTGCAATGTTCCTTTTAAGACAATCCATTAGATTTGTCTTAGAGTCCGGACAGTAAAATTTCGCCGGCGATTATCCTTATAACCTGACTGAAAAATATCACCTCCCATGGAAAACCTTCAAAAACACCTTGCCTGCCGGCTGCTGCCGGGCATGATACTGCTTGCTGTTCTTTCTGCCTGTTCAGACCCGGGCAAAAGCGACCTGGTCAAAAGACTGGAATCAATCTTTTACGATCCTTCTTTTACAGACATACCCGGCACGGAATTCAGGGTGACTGATTTCGGTGCTGCCGGTGACGGGAAAACCCTTGATACCAGGGCTATACAGGAAGCAATAGACGCAGCTTCCCTTGCCGGAGGCGGAGTGGTTACCTTCAGGGAAGGCACCTACCTGTCCGGCGCCCTGTTCGTAAAATCGAACGTGGAACTGCACCTTGCCGAGGGAGTTGTGATCAAGGCCATTCAGGACGATGCCGAATTCCCCGATGTATGGTCCCGGGTGGCCGGCATCGAGATGTACTGGCCGGCGGCCCTGATCAATATTTATGAACAGAAAAATGTCCGGATCACGGGCAAGGGGGTCATCGACGGGAACGGAAAGTTCTGGTGGGACAAGTTCTGGGGCGATCCTCCGCGGAGCGGGGGTATGTGGACCGATTACAACGCAAGGGGGATCCGCTGGGCGGTGGATTACGACTGCAAAAGGGTACGGGCCCTGGTGGCATACGGATCCGAAAATGTGCTGATGAAGGATTTTACGGTGAAGCGTTCGGGTTTCTGGACCATCAGCATGACCTACTGCAGCCGGGTGCATGTTGACGGAGTAGTGATCCGGAACAACGTTGGGGGCTTCGGTCCCAGTTCAGACGGCATCAACACCGATTCTTCTAGCGATATCCTTGTCGAGAACTGCGACATCGACTGCAACGACGACAACCTCTGCATCAAAGCTGGCAGGGATTCCGACGGACTCCGTGTAAACCGGCCGGCCGAGAACATCGTATACCGGAATTCCATTACCCGTGCGGGACACGGACTCTTCACCATCGGAAGCGAGACGTCAGGGGGCATGAGGAACATAGAGGTATATGGACTGAAGGCAGTGGGTACCAACAGCGGCATCCGGTTCAAATCCGCAAAGGTCCGGGGCGGTGTGATCGAGAACATCTGGTTCCATAACATAGAGATGGATTCGGTGATATCCCCCTTCCATTTCGAGCTTAACTGGTATCCCGCATACAGCTATCCGGAAATCCCGGAGAGTATATCCCTCGACTCCATCCCGGAACACTGGAAAGTCATGACAACCCCGGTCGAGCCTCCCGAAAGGGGAATCCCGGAATTCCATAACCTGTACATAAGCGATGTTACTGTAAAAAATGCCAGGCGGGCCTTCCATGTGAACGCGTACCCCGAAAAGCCCATCCATGATATCCGCTGGGAGAACGTAAGCATCGGAGCTGCCGAGCCGGGATTTATCAATCATGCGAGGGACTGGACCATGGAAAATGTGAGCCTGTCACTTGGCGGTCCAGGTGAGATAGAACTTAAAAACTGCGAAAACGTCGAACTCCCGGAATATGTCCTGCCCTGGATTTCTGGTCCCGGGACAGATAAAAGCATTTCGGACTTTGAATCATTCATCGACAGTCTGGCTTCAGGGGCTGCAACTGCCGGTATTAAAGCCATCGGGCAGGACGATATGATTATCCGGGCCGGAGATACCCTGTATTCGGAAGAAATACGGGTGATAATTATTCCGGGAGAGAATCTGGAGTTCGGCTTTTTTGAGCCCATGGGCGACGGCTTTTACATCACCCCGGTGAGCATCGGGACCGGAAAGCAGGGAAAGAAACTCACGGTTTCAGGTGAACGTAAGCATAA
>CBFDEE010000226.1:0-4927 GCA_965603745.1 uncultured Bacteroides sp.
GACAATGACTTTTTTTCTGGATGCGATGTCAAGCTGGCGCTGGGGAGGGATCTTGTTGAAACAACCTCCGCAGGCATCCCTTTCAACCGTTACCACTGCAAGGCCGTTCCTGGCATTGTTCCGTATCTTCTCATAGGCCGTGAACAGGCGGGATTCGATGATATTCTCAATCTCGCTGCGCTTCTTGACCAGCACCTCTTCTTCTTTCTTGGTGTCCGCTATGATCTCGTCAAGTTCGGATTTCTTGTTGGCCAGGTCGCCCTGCCTCTCTTCCAGTACAGTCCTGGATTCACCGATGAGCTCATCCTTTTCAGCTACAATGTCGCTGAATTCCTTTTTTCTTTTTTCTGCCAGTTCGATCTCCAGCGTCTGGAATTCAATTTCCTTGGAGAGGGAGTCAAATTCACGGTTGTTCCTTACATTTTTCTGCTGCTCCTCGTACTTCTTTATCAATTCCTGAGCCTGGAGTACCTCGTTGTTCTTCTTGGAAATGGATTCCTGCATTGCATTGACCTCGCTCTCAATATTCCCAACCCTGGTTTCCAGTCCCGCGATCTCATCTTCCAGGTCCTGCACCTCAAGCGGGAGCTCCCCGCGAAGGATTTTTATCTTGTCAATTTCCGAATCTACCTGCTGCAGGTTATATAATGCGCTGAGTTTTTCCGCTACGGACATTTCGGCTACATCGCTCTTCTTTGCCTTTGCCATGTTTAATAATAATTTACTGGATTCGTATTCACCTCCGACAAATGAACTGCAAAATTAGAAAATTTTTTGATAAGTAAATCATAAATAATCCCGGTTGTAAATTGTTCACTTTCATAGTGTCCGATGTCTGCCATCAGGATCTTTCCGTCCGCATCGAAAAAGGGGTGGTATTTGATATCCCCTGTCACAAATGCATCGGCCCCCGAGGCAATGGCCTTTTGCAGGAGGAAGCTGCCGCTTCCCCCGCAGAGCGCCACTTTTCTGACCTTTTTTCCCGTGAACCTGGTATGGCGGATGTGCGGGATCCCGAAGCGGTCCTTCAGCAGGTCCAGGAATCCTTTCTCGCTAAGGGCTTTCTCCAGTTCCCCGACGGCTCCCATCCCTGCTCTGTCATACTCATTTTCCAGGGGATATATATCGTAAGCCACCTCCTCGTAAGGATGCGAATCCAAGAGGGCAGCGAGGATCTTTTTCTCCCTGTCCGCCGGAAAAATGGTCTCCACACGAAGCTCCGGTTCGGTATGCATCTTACCCTTCTCCCCGACAAAGGGATCGGAGTCGTCCGATCCGCGGAAGGTCCCCTCGCCCGGGGCGCTAAAACTGCACATATCGTACTCCCCGATATGGCCCGCACCTTCCTCAAAGATAGCCTGGCGGACCGTAGCGGCATGATCCACTGGTACAAAAAACACCAGCTTGCGCAGTTGCCCCTTCAGGGGCGACAGTATCTGCACTCCGCCCAGTCCCAGTTTTTCAGCCATCCTGAAGTTCACTCCCTGGTGGACGGCATCCAGGTTGGTGTGGGCGGAATAAATTGAAAGTCCCTCGCGAACGGCTTTCAATACAATCCTTTCGGCCTGGTTTGAACCGGTCAGTTTCTTTAATCCGCCGAAAATGACAGGATGATGGGATATGATCAACCCGGCACCCAGCCTGAGCGCTTCCTGGAGCACTTCTTCCGTGACATCAATGCAGAGAAGTACCGCAGCGGTCTCCTGTTCCGGATCTCCCGTCTGCAGTCCGGCATTATCGTAGGACTCCTGGTAGGCAAGCGGTGCAAATGATTCGAGAAAAGAGGTGATTTCCTTTACTTTCATGCGATGGATTTTTAATAAGGTATCTGAAGGCCGGGGTATCCGGCGGACCGGATAAGCCGGCTGCTCCGGGCAGATTCACTGGCCGATCTCATCCTTGATCTCCAGCAGCATCTTACGGATATTATGCAATGACTGGATGACCTCAAGATTATGAATGGCATCATCCTTGTTCTCGCTCATTTTTTTCTGAGCCCCCTTCAGGGTCATGCCCCGTTCCTTGACCAGGTGGTAGATGATGTGAAAATTATCAATGTCTTCCTTGGTAAAAAGGCGGTTGCCCTTCTTATTCTTCTTCGGCTTGATGATATCGAACTCCTTTTCCCAGAAGCGGATCAGGGATGTATTGACCTTGAACATCTGCGCCACTTCGCCGATACTGTAAAAAAGTTTCTCAACCTTGGGTTCCTTGTAAGGCATGGAATGGAATTTTATTTAACTAAAATAGGAAATTTTTCCGCCCCAGGCAATACATATATCCGTTCCTGGAGGCAATGTAGATCCGCCCGTTATGAACGATGGGTGTAGATTCAAAACCGGGTGCAAACCTGTCAAGCTGCCTGAAATTCCCATTTCCGTCAAATTCGAATAAGCGCAGGCCATGGTATCCGGCAACGATCAGTTTATTCCCCGCGAATATGGGAGTGCAGATAGATGGGCCTGTTTCTTTTTCATATACCCCTTTCGGGGGATGGAACATGGTCTTCCCGTCAGGCCCGGGTACACAGCGCGAGGAGTCCACAGCCGTATGTTCGACGACCCTCAGAATACCGTCGATCCCGACAAATGCCGCAAACTGACGTGCCTCACCGAGGGAACAGGCATCCGTCATCCCTATGCTCCCGATGATGCCCCCCTCCCAGCTGTTAAAGCTGGTATCCCCGACGGGCTGGTACCAGACCACGGCATCCCCGGGTGATTTTGAAGGATCCAGTTTCATAGCCCCCCCGGGTCCCTCTATATACTGCTTCTCAAGAGAAACCATGATGCATCCGTCGGATGTAATCACGGCGGACCCGTCCATGTCGCAACCTGTATAGAAATCCCAGTCCAGTTCCCGGGTCTCCAGGTTATACCCCCAAACATGCCCCGAGCCCGAGGCCACATATATGCGTCCGTTCAGCAGGCTTGGGGAGGACTCAGTAACGACATTGTATTTATGTGCGGCAACATCCTCCTTCCGGTACAGTTTTCGCTCCTGGATGATCTCGGGCTGAAGCATGCTGTCTTTCATGCGGGCCCTTGCGGGATCGGGACTGAAAACGGTGAACAGCGAGTTTTCGAGTCCCAGGTAAGCCGTATCGCCCAGGATAAGGGCAGATCCGTCCACATCCCGGCTATAGCTGTCCGTCCATTTTACATCCAGCCTCCAGAGTTCCTTTCCGCTGATATACGAAATTGCCCGATAACTCGGTATGTGTTTGGTATCCAGGTAATTCCCGACACCAAGCCGGCTTCCCTGGAGGATCACCAGCCGCTCTTCGGGTTCTGCGGCATTCGGGTTCTGCCAGATGCTGCCCGTGCCCTTGACAACATCGTCGAATGCATACTCCCAAATAAGCTCCCCGTCCGAGGCCCGGATCTTCTTCAGTTTATGGTCGAAGGCACCCTGGATCAGGTAGAGTTCCCCTTCCTCCTCAACCAGCAGCGGTTGCCCGGTCCATCCGGCACCGGCCCATTCCCTGGATCCCAGGTTGCGGGAAATTACCGTTTCCCCCTTACCCAGGTAGTGTTTCCAGATGATCTCCAGGGTATCCGGGGCCTCATTCCCGTAGTAATTCCGCTTTTCATTCCCCAGGAAGGTACCGATAATAACCTTGAATTCTGTATCTATATCTCTATCTGTACCTGTAACTGTATCCGTGACTACCGGGCCCTCGTGGATTGATTTGCCTGGTGTTGCTGATAAACTGTCGGTTCCCTGGCCGCTGGACTGAAACGGACCGGCAATACCAATGGAGAGGAATACCACGAAACCTAGTTTCTTCATCAGCGGTTGCTTAATGTAAGGGCTTTATTCCAGGGTAATGATCCCATCGTCATCGATCTTCAGGGGGACCTCCGGGAAATCTTCGCGGGTCAGGTCCCTCAGCTTATATATCGCCCGTTTCTGCAGATCGGGTTTCACTCCTCCCGGACCCGGCTGGTATACCGGGATCACCTGTCCCCTGAGAAAACGTCCGTCAGGCGCCAGTTCCAGTCTTACAACAGGTGCGATCCCGTTGGGTCCCCTGAGGTTAAACCTGCGGTAGGTACAGAAGTTCCCGAGGCTGTAAATGATGAACCGGTCCTTATACACTTCTGCCGCACGCGTAACATGCGGGCCATGCCCGAATACCACATCTGCACCCGCATCTACCACCGTATGGGCGAATTCGTAGATGTTTCCCCGGTCGTAACCCAGGTAAACCTCCGACTCACGGGTCATATGCTGGTGGTCGGCCCCTTCGGCTCCGCCGTGGACCGAAACGATGAGTATATCGCAGTTCCCCCGCAGTTTTTTAACCATTGCCACGGCCTGCTCCGGTTTTTTGATGCTGTAGCAGCCCTTGCTGGGAGCAAAAGCAATAAGCCCGTACCTGATACTGTCCTTCATCACAACGGTTGTAGGCGTGCCGGGGGATCCGGCATATGCAAGCCCCTGGACTTCCAGGACCCGTTCTGTCTCCTTTCTTCCCGCGGGACCGAAATCATTGGAGTGGTTATTGGCAATGCTGAGAAGGTCAAATCCAGCTTCAGTGAGGCAGTTCACGTAATGGGCAGGCATCCGGAACACGAAGCATTTGGTGGTATCCATGCATTCCTTTGCCTTACCGGAATCACCTGCAAAAGTGCCTTCCAGGTTCCCGAATGTGATGTCGGCGTCCTGCAAAATGGGAAAGACATCCTTCATCAGGGGGCGGCAGTCATTGCCCGGCGGAAGATAGACACGCGAGGGATAATCCGTACCCATCATGATATCCCCCACACCGACAATGCTCAGGGTATCTTTTTGCGATGAGACCGGGTTCACAATGAAAATTGTTAAAACGAAGATGGCAGGCAGATATCTCATCACGGATCTTGCAGTTTGGAAACAGGACGGTAAGATAAAAATAATTTCAGGGGTATGCGAAAGGAAATCC
>CBFDEE010000227.1:0-4833 GCA_965603745.1 uncultured Bacteroides sp.
ATGGGCGAGGACGGCGATCATGCACATGGCGATGTTGAGGGCGTGGCCGAAGAGGTTGGAAAACTGCCCAACGTGGTGGTTTCCAAGAACTATAAATACATGTGCTCCGATCCGGGTCAGGAACTGATCATCAAGGATATCAAGGAACACAAGCTCAACCGCGTGGTGGTGTCTGCATGCTCGCCACGGATACATGAACTTACATTCAGGAAGGCTCTGACGCACGCGGGACTGAATCCCTACATGTTCGAGATGGCGAATATCCGTGAACAGGTTTCATGGGTGCATGAAAACCGCGAAGAAGCAACCAAAAAGGCGAAGGCCCTTGTGACTGGCGCTGTCGCCAGGGTGGCTTACCACGAGGCGCTCGACAAGCGCACCGTTGAGATCAACCCGGCATCGCTTGTGATCGGCGGGGGCATAAGCGGCTTGTCCGCTGCCCTTGAGATTGCAGATTCAGGGAAAAAAGTTTACCTGCTTGAGAAGGAAGCTCAACTGGGCGGCCACACGGCCAGAGTTGACCTGACCTTCCCGTATTTGATCCCGGCAAGGCAGATCCTCGATCCCAAGATCAAGAGGGTTGAGAACCATCCGAATATCGAGGTATTCAAGGAGGCTGCAATAGACGAGATTTTCGGCTATATCGGGAATTTCAACGCGGACATCAAAGCCAACGGGAAAAGCAAGCAGATCGAGTTCGGGAACATCATTGTTGCCACGGGACTGAAACCTTTCGATCCCAGTTCGGTTGACCTGCACGGGTATGGAAAACTGCCGAATGTAGTAACCTCCATCGAGTTCGAGGATATGCTGAAGTCCGGCAAGGTCAAAACGAAGGATGGCAAGGAACCGAAAAACATTGCCATTATCCACTGCGTGGGAAGCCGGAACAACGATTATCATGAATACTGCTCGCGTACCTGCTGTATGCTGGGACTGAAATATGCCAACCAGTTGCGGACCGCCCTGCCCGATTCCCATGTCTACGAGATCTATGCAGACATGAGAAGCTTCGGCAAGGGATGCGAGGAGCTGTATACAGAAACAGCGAAGCGCGGGGTCATGTTCCTGAATTTTGACCAGAGGGAAGGTATTCCACAGATCACAAAGGGAAATCCGGATGAGTGTTGCGATATGCTGATCCATATGAAGGAAAGGCTCTCCAATACCAACATTGAGGTGCCCGCTGACATGGTGGTCCTTCTCGTGGGAATGGAAGCACGCGAAGATGCCAAGGAAGTGGCCCATCATGTCGGGGTCAGCAAATGCGGGAATGATTTCTTCATTGAGAGGCATCCCAAGCTTGATCCAGTAGCGACCACAACTGATGGTGTCTACATCATCGGCAGCTGCCAGGGGCCCAAGGATATAACAGATTCTGTTGCTCAGGCAAGAGCAGCGGCCGCCCGTATACTGGCAACCATCACACAGGGAACGGTCGAGGTCGAACTGACAACGGCAGAGGTCAACGAGGACATCTGCTGTGGCTGCCAGACATGCGTTAACGTATGTCCCTACACGGCCATTAGTTTCGACGAGGAGAAATCTGTTTCCGTCGTCAACGAGATCCTTTGCAAAGGCTGCGGAACCTGCGGATCGGCATGCCCGACCGGTGCAATCCGGGCACGGCATTTCACCGACCTGCAGATTCTGTCACAAATCAAGGGTATCATGACAACCGAAATGACTGAAGTTTAAACCTGAAGATCAAGAATAAATATCAATATCATGGAATTTGAACCAACAATCGTTTCTTTCCTGTGTAACTGGTGTTCCTACACGGGGGCAGACCTTGCAGGTACTTCAAGGATGAAATACGCTGCCAATGTACGCGTAATCCGTGTGATGTGCTCGGGCAGGGTTGACCCGACATTTGTGCTGTCAGCCTTCGAGGAAGGTGCGGACGGAGTGATGATCTGCGGATGCCATCCGGGGGACTGCCATTACCACGAGGGTAACTATAAATGCCTCAGGCGTTATCACCTGCTGCAGAAATACATTCAGCAAATGGGCGTTGAAGAAGACCGGCTCAGGCTGGCCTGGATCAGTGCCAGCGAAGGGAAACAGTTTGCTGATCTAGCCGATGAAATGACCGAACAGGTCAAGGCACTCGGCCCTTGTAAGATCAAGGAAAACATCGAAACATTAGCTTAATTTAATTCCCAATATCCTATGGAAGCAAAAGAGAAACCAAAGATCAAGATGGCTATCTACTGGGGAGCCGCCTGCGGGGGGTGCTGCGTATCCGTCCTGGATGTGCATGAAGCGCTGTTTGACGTTGTGGCGGCAGCTGACCTTGTATTCTGGCCCATCGCCCTTGATACAAAATACAAGGATGTCGAGGCCATGGCCGATAACGAGATCGACCTGACCCTGTTTAACGGCGCGGTAAGGAACAGCGAGAACGAACACCTCGCCCACCTGCTGCGTGCAAAATCAAAGATCCTTGTGGCTTACGGTTCCTGCGCACATATGGGAGGTATTCCCGGACTCGGGAACTTCACCGACAGGGCTGGGATCTTCGAAAGAGCATACGTGACCAGTGAATCTACCGTCAATCCTGACAAGGTATTTCCACAGCCATCCGTAAAGGTCAAGGAAGGTGAACTGACCATTCCAGAATTCTATAACGATGTCAGGACACTGGACCAGGTCGTGGATGTGGATTACTACCTTCCGGGATGTCCGCCGCAGACGGAACGCCTGGTAGAGGTATTCATGGCCATCGTTACCGGGGCTGAACTTCCGCCGCCGGGATCGGTGGTCGGAGCCAATGAAAAAAGCCTCTGTGATGAATGTCTCAGGAAAAAGACCGAGAACAAGACCATCAAGGAGTTCAAGAGGCCGATCGAAATCGAGGATGACGGTGAAACCTGTTTCCTTGAGCAGGGCGTGATCTGCATGGGACCCGCCACTAGAGGTGGATGCGGAGCCCGGTGCATCGAGGGGAACGCCCCCTGCCGCGGATGTTACGGTCCCCCGGCCGACGTAACCGACCCCGGGGCCAAGATGATGTCGGCCATCGGGACAATGATCGACTCCAACGAAGAGGAAGAGATAAAGGAGATTGTAGAACAAATCGATGATCCGGCCGGGACTTTTTACCGTTTCAGCCTGCCCGGTTCAATATTGAGGAGGAAATTGCTATGAACAGAATAACCATTGACCCGATAACCAGGCTTGAAGGCCACGGAAAAATCGAGATCTTTCTGACCGACGAGGGAGACGTGGATAATGTATACTTCCAGGTCCCCGAACTCAGAGGATTTGAGAAATTCTGCGAAGGACGGCCTGTCGAGGAGCTCTCACAGATCGTAACCAAGATCTGCGGTGTTTGCCCGGGCTGCCATCATATGGCATCGGGCAAGGCGGCCGATGCAGTATACGGGGTTCGCCCCACACCCACGGCTACCAAGCTTCGTGAATTGTTCTACATGGCGCATTTCGTACACAGCCATATCGCGCATTTTTATGCACTGGCAGCGCCTGATTTTGTTGTGGGACCAACGGCCCCGCCCGCCGAGCGTAATATACTCGGTGTGATCGGCAAAGTTGGCGTTGAGATCGGCACAGAGGTAATCAAGCAGAGAAGGATAGCACAGGAGATCCAGGCACTGCTCGGCGGACACCAGACCCATGTGGTTATGAATGTGCCCGGGGGCGTACGAAAGGGACTGACCAATGAGGAGCGCGATGACATCGTTGAGAAATCAAAGGGATTCATCGAATTCTCAAAGTTCTCCCTTCAGATCTTCAGCGATGTGGTGCTTGGCAACAAGGATTATGTTGACCTGATACTCAACGGACCGTACTCCCTTAACCTGCATAGTATGGGACTCGTAGACGAGAACAACAAGGTTAATTTCTACGATGGAAAGGTGCGGGTGGTTGATACCGAAGGGAAGGAACACTGCAAATATGCACCTGAAGAATATATGGAATTCGTAGAAGAAAGGGTTGAACCATGGTCCTACCTGAAATTCCCGTTCCTGAAGAAAATCGGATGGAAGGGATTTGTCGACGGACAGGACTCCGGAGTCTACCATGCCACTCCCCTCTCAAGGCTGAATGCCGCGGATGGGATGGCAACCCCCCTGGCCCAGATCGAATATGATAAAATGTATGAGACTCTTGGCGGAAAGCCAGTGCACGCCACGCTGGCCATGCACTGGGCAAGGCTGATAGAGCTGCTGTATTCTGCCGAGCGCAGCCTTGAGCTTGCCGAGGATCCGGATATCACCGGGAAAGACCTGCGCACTCCGCTTGACAATGTCCCCAATGAAGGGGTAGGAATTGTTGAGGCACAGAGGGGGACCCTGACGCATCATTACTGGACGGATAAGAAGGGCATCGTAACAAAAACAAATATTGTTGTCGGCACAACCAACAATAATGCGGCCATATGCATGTCAATTAAGAAAGCTGCCGAGGGGATCATCAAGAAGGGCATCAAGGTTGACGACGGCATACTGAACATGGTGGAGATGGCATTCAGGGCATACGATCCCTGCTTTTCATGTGCCACTCATAACCAGAGGGGAAAAATGCCGCTGACAGTGAATTTCCGGGATCGGTCCGGCGAGATCATGAGATCCGTCAGCCGGGATTCCTGACCCGGAAAAACAAGCCGGGCATCCTGATCAGGTACCGGGCAGATTACAGTACAGGCTTCCGGAGAAGTCTCCGGGGCAGTTTTCCGGAAATAGATACCGGAACAGATTTTAAAATTATTCGATGAAAGACCGATCAAACAGGATCCTGGTACTCGGTATTGGAAATGACATCCAGAAGGATGTAGGCATACCGGTCAGACTTACAGAAGATCTGCAGCAT
>CBFDEE010000228.1:0-4821 GCA_965603745.1 uncultured Bacteroides sp.
CATAGGAAGGGAAGGAACGAAAATGCCCTCCTGGGGAAAAGGATCGGAAGAATATACCGCACTGGGTACCCCCCAGCGAGAGGACCTCTGCGCATATATCCGCTCCTGGCAAAGATTCAGTATCCGCAAATATTAGATCATTCTCATTGTCCCCCGGTTTGCTTATACCCAACCTACCCAGACGATCAGGGGCTGATTTTTATAATTGAATTAAATGGATTAATTTAGTATTGGAACCATAAATCAAATCCATCATGAGCAAAATCAGATTAGTCTGTCTGGCTGCCAGCCTTGTCGTGGCCAGTGTATTGTTTAACAGCTGCATAGGATCGTTTGGCCTGACCACCAAACTTTACAGCTGGAACAACAGCATCGGGGGCAAATGGGCAAATGAGGCCGTGTTTTTCGCATTTTTAATCATACCTGTCTATGAAGTAACATTATTCATTGATTATCTCATATTAAACTCCATTGAATTCTGGAGTGGAAGCAACCCGGTGTCCATGGAGGACGGTGAAGAGGAGATCCAATATGTGAAATCCGGCAACAAGGAATTTAAAATTACAGCAACAAAGAACAAATTTGTGATTGAACAGATTAAAGGCAGGCAGGCAGGTGAAATAGCAGAGATTGTTTTTAGTCCCGAAGAGTATTCATGTTACCTGAATTACAGGGGCGAATACACAAAACTCGTTGAATATGTCCCCTCCCCAGACGGGAAGGACAAGTATAACCTGTTCCTGCCTGATGGCAGTATGTTAAGCATGGACGCTGGCGAAAGAGATTATGGCAACATCCAGAAAATCCTGCAATCCGGGACATATTACCTGGCGGAGCAGGACTGATGCCTGAAGTCCCCCGCCTTTCAGAACATGACAGGGCTCAGCTTGACAGATTTCGAAAATACAATCTTTGAGCGGATGAAGCTGACCCTGGTCAGGGAATCTGAGGATTGAGGCATGTTACATGTTACTGATGCATTGCCGTATTCCTTCTATCAGGTCAACCGAAGGTTCGAACCCGAGTTCCTTCCGTGCCTTACTGATTGAATAATTATATTGCCTGCCGACAAGCCTTACTGCGTAACGGCTTAACCTTGGGGGTTTAGGTGTAAAAATGCTGAAAAACTCCATCAGTGCAGCCACCCGGAAGGCAAGTTTATAGGAGATGTAACGATTCTTGTACGGTACATCCAGTTCTTCACAGACAGCCTTGAGGAATTGATTCCATGAAGGATTTTTCTCATTGGCAATGTTGTAGGTCTGGCCCACGCTCTCCGGCCTCAGGAGGGCCAGGTATACCGCCTCTGCCACATCTGCCACGTTTACCAGGTCAACGGAATGTTTCCCGTCGCCCATCATCCTGAATTTACCGGTTTGCAGGTTTTCCATCAACTTCGGAAGGAACTTGTTGTCGCCTTCCCCGTATACGGCCGTGGGTCTGAGAACGGTCAGGTCGATCCTGTTCTTTTCAGCGTAACGGCGTACCAGCTGTTCGGCTTCTATTTTGGTGTCCCCGTACGGATCCCGGATCTTTTTTAAAGCCTGTTCCTCCGTGATACTGATATCAGGCACCCGGCCATAAACCGATACGGAACTCATGTGTATGAACCGGATCACCCCGGATTTTACAGCCTTTTTTATGACATTCCTTGTTCCATCCACATTGATGCTCAGGCAGTTCCTCCAGCTTTGATAACCGACGGAACCGGCTATGTGGATTACCGTGTCATGCCCGTCCATCAGGCGTGAAAGGCTTCCGGGCCGGGTAACATCACCCCTGACGATATTTTGATCGCCGAGCCCGGTTGCCGGCTCATCGGGCGGAAGCATCAGGGTAAGGGCGTAGTTATCTTTCAGCCGTTTCACTACAGCCCTTCCAATAAAACCTGAAGCTCCGGTTATGAAAATTTTCTTCACCATATTAAAAAAATTAGGAATCCTGAAGTTATTAAATATTCGGATGAATTGCATAAAAGCCTATGCAAACGATTTCGAAAATCATGTTGCATTTTGGCCGGAAAAAAAAAGAATTTTTTCTGATTTTCTTCATTCATCTGCCGCAAACGTTTGAATCAGTGCCTGCCTTGCTTTTTCTCCCCGGAAATGACACATCTGCCTGAGGTATAATGCGATATGAGCACTAAAGTGTCAGTTATTATCCCTATTTTTGAATAAGTGGCCTGCTTGCCTGAATTAATTACAAGCTCTGATGAATGACCGGATAAAAACCAAACCAAGATTAAGTTTCTGGCAGATATGGAACATGAGTTTCGGATTTTTCGGTATCCAGTTCGGATTTGCACTGCAGAATGCCAATGTGAGCAGGATCTTTGAATCGCTGGGGGCCAGGGTGGAGGATATACCCATCCTTTGGATCGCAGCTCCTGTAACGGGACTAATAATGCAGCCCATCATCGGGCACATGAGCGATAACACCTGGAACCGTCTCGGAAGACGCCGGCCCTATTTTCTGACCGGAGCTGTACTGGCATCGCTTGCATTGCTGATTATGCCGAACTCTCCGGTTTTGTGGGTGGCGGCAGGGATGCTGTGGATCATGGACGCCTCGATTAATATCTCAATGGAACCATTCCGGGCATTTGTCGGCGATATGCTGCCGTCCGATCAAAGGACCCGGGGCTTTGCCATGCAGAGTTTCTTTATAGGGACCGGGGCGGTGATCGCCTCGGCACTTCCCTATGTCATGACAAACTGGTTCGGGGTGTCTACCACTCCCGCGGAAGGAAAAGCCATACCGCCGAATGTAATCTGGTCATTTTATTCCGGTGGATTCATTTTCCTTCTTGCGGTGCTTGTTACGGTAATCAGAACACGGGAATATTCACCCGAAGAACTAAAGGCCTTTGAAGAAGCCGAGACCGCGGAAAAACAGGCCCTTGACAAATCGCCCGGTGAACCTGTCCACCGTGTCCCCTCTTTCCTGCGCTCCGGGCTTATCTGGCTGCTAGCCGGTACGCTGCTGAGCCTGCTGTTCTGGTGGATAGATGTGGAAGGAGAACTTTATATACTCTCGTTCGGACTGGCTGCTTTCGGACTGGTACAGCTGGTGACCCACCTGCTGAAAGCATCCGGTTCGGAGGAAAACGGGCTCGTTATTGTAATGACGGATCTGTTCAATATGCCGAAAACAATGATGCAGCTGGCAGTGGTGCAGTTCTTCAGCTGGTTTGCCCTGTTCGCGATGTGGATCTATACCACGGCCGGTGTGACCAGCCATGTATACGGGACAAGTGACACAGCCTCCGCCCTGTATAATGAAGGGGCCAACTGGGTGGGAATCCTGTTCGCTGTCTATAACGGTTTTGCGGCAATTGTTGCTTTCGGGCTTCCGGTGCTGGCCAGGTACACAAACCGCAGGGTCACGCATATGATAGCGCTGATTGCTGGCGGGATCGGACTGATCTCCGTTTATTTCATCGGGGAACCGGACCTGCTGATCATCCCGATGCTTGGAGTGGGACTAGCATGGGCCAGCATCCTGGCCATGCCGTATGCCATACTTACAGGTTCGCTTCCGGGGAATAAAATGGGGACCTACATGGGGATATTCAATTTCTTTATCGTGATCCCCCAGATCATGGCGGCAAGCCTGCTGGGTTTTATGGTGAAGAATTTTTTCGGGGGACAACCGATATTTGCGCTCGTGACAGGGGGAGTATCCATGCTGCTGGCATCGGTGCTTATATTATTTGTAAAGGATGCAGACGAGGAAAAGTAAGAACAGAATATTACTACTTAACCGACATTTTTAAATGGATTCACTATTTCAGGTACTTGACTGGCTGATCGTTGAAGAAGGTTTCGTTCCCGGTAATAACCGCGCCGCCGAAAGTATCTTTTCCATCGGTAACGGTAAACTCGGACAAAGGGCCAACTTCGAAGAACAGTATTCAGGCGACAGTCTCCAGGGTTCTTATGTGGCAGGAGTATATTACCCGGATAAAACCCGGGTCGGATGGTGGAAAAATGGCTATCCCGAATATTTTGCCAAGGTGCTGAACGCTGCCAACTGGATCGGTATCTATGTGACGGTTAACGACCAGGTCCTTGACCTGGCTGCCTGCAAGGTGTTGTATTTTCGCAGGGAGCTGGATATGAAAGCGGGACTCCTGACCCGAAGCTTCATAGCAGAGATGCCTGCAGGGGAGCAGGTGGAAGTCCATGCCAGGAGATTCCTGAGCATGGTGCGGACCCATACCGGTGCAATCCATTATTCCGTCAAAGCGCTCAATTTTAACGGGGAGATAAGCCTGACTCCATACATCGACCTGGATGTAAAGAACGAAGATGCGAATTACAATGAAAAATTCTGGATCGAAGCCTGGCAGGAGGCAACCATGGGAGAAGCCCTTATTACAGGTAAAACAAAAAAGCTTGATTTTCATGTATGTACCGGGATGAAATTCAACCTTTATAAGAACGGATCAGCTTGTAATGATAATATGAAGGTGATAGAGGAGATGAAGTATGTCGGCAATGAGTGCAGTTGCCCGGTCCAAAAAGGAGACACACTCGATCTGTTCAAGTATGCCGTGAATATTTCAACCCTTGATTATCCGGCTGAAAAACTGCCCGATCAGGCACGAACCTTTCTCGGAGAGGCTTTTGATGCCGGGTTTGAGAGACTGCTGGAGGAGCACTCGGGTGCCTGGCAGGCGAAATGGGATGAGAGCGATATTGTAATCCAGGGCGACCCGACTGCCCAGCAGGGTATCCGTTTCACTATCTTCCATCTGGTCCAGACCTATACCGGGGAAGACGAAAGGCTGAACATCGGGCCCAAAGGATTCACCGGGGA
>CBFDEE010000229.1:0-4819 GCA_965603745.1 uncultured Bacteroides sp.
CTGGCCGATGTGGGACTGGGTTATATCAAGCTCGGGCAATCATCAAGCACTCTGAGTGGCGGAGAGAGTCAGCGTGTAAAGCTGGCCTCCTTTCTTTCAAAGGAAGGAAGCGGCAAACACCTGTTGTTTCTTTTCGACGAACCTACTACCGGGCTGCATTTTCATGATATCAGGAAGCTTCTTGATGCATTCCGGTAATTGATCGCCAAGGGCCACAGCCTGGTTGTCATAGAGCATAACCTGGAGATCATTAAATCGGCGGACTGGATTATTGACCTGGGACCGGAAGGAGGGGAGAAGGGGGGAGAACTCGTTTTTGCCGGTACTCCCGAAGACATTGCCAGACAGGAAAATTCCCATACCGCCCGTTTCCTTAAACCCAAACTCCGGTAAATCAAAAAAAAACCGGCTGAGGGGCCGGTTTCCGTAACGGTGCTGAGTCAGGTTATTTTTCCTGGAAGCCAAACATTATGGCAACACAACCACTGCCCGCTTCTTCCGGCAGGCCGTCTGTTGTCGGGACCTTGACAAATATCTTCAATTGCTGGCTTGCTTCCAGCCGGAAATCCCAGATCCTGGAATACTCATTATCCTTATTGGTGTAAAGGACATTGCGGTCGGAATCGATTATCCTGAATTCGATATCAGGAAGTGCATCTGAGCCGCAGACCGAAAGCCTGTAATCCGTATCGGAGTAAAAAGTCTTATACAATTCAGCTTCTTCCCCTACAGTTAATATTGCAGCATGATAGTTCCCATCATGTGTATATGGATAGAGCTCAACTTTACAGATTTTTTTGGCGAATCCTTTGCACTGTGCATTTACAGACAGTGGTATCAGGGCCAGCAAAGCAATTGCCACAGTGAACTGAAAAATCTTTTTCATAGAGCGGTGATTTTTATGAAATAAAGTTTGTTCTTAATACTTGGACCTTCCCCTGCAACTCCCTGAACACTTCGGGAGTAATATCAATGGTTGATTCCGATTTCAGTACTGTAACGTTCGATTCCTCATCTGGTACAGCCTGGATCTTGGTTGTTGTAATGGTGATCTTATCGAATGTGGTCTTGAGGTCATTGATGTCTGCCATTAAGCCTTCAACATCTGAATTGTCCTTATTGTCTTCCAGGAGCTTCAGGACAATATTGAAAGAAAGTTTCTGGTCCACAATCCTTTCCACCAGCTTGTTGTCTTCGATGGATTCATCCCCGACCAAATTGCATGCAATATACAACCCTTCGATCCATCCGCCAACAAGGACGATGGAGGCAAGGGCAGGGCGTTCGTTCTCGGTAAGGAATGAACTGGAGTTCATGAAGGTCTCGGAGATGATATCCATGATCACATCCCTGTTGTTGATATTTTGCTCGAGTCGCTCGATGGTATTATTATCGATGGCATCCAGTATCCCAAGGCCGTCGGCCATCTCTTTGGCTGCATTCATATATCTGATGGATGTCTGGGTCTGGTCAAACAGGCTCGCAAAACTCAGGTCGGTCGTGTAAATACCCAGATTAAGAGCCATGCTTTTATTCGTGGTATAGCTGGAGGTATTATCGACCGGGTTAAGCAACTCCTCATTATATGTTGCTCCCGCACTCTTTATCAGCATCGCCGTTTCAAGCGGAGAGGGAAGGGAATAAAAAATCTGTTTGGCGGAGTTTATATCTTCCAGCAAGTCGGCATCCAGTTCTGTTTCATCCAGTGTGATCTCGCCGGACCCTTTTTTTTGCTTATCAGATCCACATCCTGTAAATATTACCGCTATCAGGAGAAGGGCGGCTAATCTGGCAGGCATCAGGTGAAATAACTTTTTTGACATATGGCCGTAGTTTTTTGGATAATCGCACAAAATGAACTTGGTAATGTTGTAGTAAAAATAACACTTTTTTTTAATAAACAAAATAAAATCACATTTGATATTTCTTCTAACTCGCAGATAATAAGGTAGATACAAATATCTGCCTGAATGTCTGAACAGATTGCTTAGCGACTCCGCAACTTATCAGTTCATAACCATAAACCTTCTGTAAAGATGCTAAAAAAACCCGGTCCCTGGTCCGGGGCCGGTCTTACAATCAGATCCGCCAATGCATTCTTAATTATCATAAGTATTTTTTTTACTGATATTTCCATCGTTATCGTAGACGATCCAGGTCCCGGTTTTTTCCCATTCTGGTATTGCATCTCATACCTCAGAACACCCGAATCACCCCATATGTTAGCAGGTAAGTGTTCCGCAGCGGAGGACCATAATAATCCTATGCCCTCTGATATATAATATTACAATTATGGTGCCTGAAAATAAACAATGCAGGCAAGTTCGAGGATAATTTTATGTTAGGTTTATGTTATCAAAATATTAGTGGACATGCAGGGGATTTCCCTCTTTTTCAATTATCTCACCGATTATTTCGGCCCGGGGACATCCTGCCTGCCTTACCTCCGACAGATACTTCCCCGCCTCTGTTTCAGGGAGGGAAACAAGCAGTCCCCCGCTGGTCTGCGCATCTGCCAGCAGGAATTTCTGTTCCCTTGATAATTCTGTCTTCCAGTCGACATGGTTACTGACAAATTCGAGGTTCTGCAGGCTGCCGCCGGGGATCATCCCGTTCCTTGCCGAATCCTTTGCTCCTTCGAGGAGAGGTACCGATCCAAAATTGATCCTGGCACTCACCTGGCTGGCTCTGGCCAGTTCCAGTAAATGCCCCAGCAAACCAAAGCCTGTCACATCTGTTACTGCATGCACATCATACCGGGGAAATATTTCGGCGGGGATCCGGTTCAGGCTTGACATTGACTCCACCATCTGATCCAGCCACTTCTTGTTCAGGCTGCCCCTTTTCAGTGCTGTGGCCAGGATGCCTGTCCCGATGGCTTTGGTAAGGATAAGTGCATCCCCTGGCTTAGCGCCGGAATTACGAAGGATCCTGTCCGGATGGATGAGTCCGTTGACGACCATTCCGTATTTAAGTTCGTTATCTTCGATGGTATGTCCCCCCACAATATGAATACACGCCAACCCGGCAACGGACCGGCCGCCTTCCAGGATGGTATGAATCACACTGAGCGGAAGCCTTTTTACCGGGAACGCCACGATGTTGAGGCCGAAGAGGGGAGTGGCTCCCATGGCATACAGGTCGCTCAGGGCATTGGCCGCGGCAATGGCCCCGAAACTGAAGGGATCGTCCACGATGGGAGTAAAAAAGTCGACGCTCTGAACCCAGGCAGTTTCATCGTCCAGTTTCCATACGGTAGCGTCATCGGAGTCCCTCGTGTCGACCAGAATACTCGCATGTTCCGGTACCGGGATTTCCTTTAATACCTCCTCAAGGTCCTGGGGCCTCATTTTACAGGCACATCCAAGTCCATGTGTAAAGCTCGTCAGCCTGGGTACCTGCCTGTCAGCTGCAGGGGATTTTTCCGGCTTTTTATCTGGCATGAGGGATCGCGCAGTTTTTACAATCTGCCGGGCAGCTTCCTTAACATCTGCCATTGTGGTCAGCTTGCCGGTGGACAGGCGGATAGTGCCCTGGGCGAGTTCAGGTGCAAGGTCAATGGCCCGGAGAACATGTGAGATCTCCGCCTTCTCGGCATGGCATGCGGCACCTGCCGAAGCAGCTATGCCTGGCATCCCTGAAAGCAGAAGGCTTGCATCTGTCCCCGGAAAACTTATACTCAGTGTATTTGGCAGGCAATTACCGGGATCACCGTTCCACACTGCTTCCGGGATCTCTTCAGCGATCAGGGAATAAAGCGAATCACGGGTATCCTGCATGATTTTCCGGTTCTTTTCGAGATGCCTTCGCGCTACCTCGCAGGCTTTCCCGAAACCTGCTATCAGCAACACGTTTTCGGTTCCGGCCCTGCGGTTCATCTCATGATCTCCCCCGTGTATGAGTTTTTCGATCGTAACACCCCGGCGGATATACAGGGCCCCCATTCCTTTAGGTCCGTACATTTTATGTCCGGCGAGGGACAGAAGGTCCACCCCCAGGTCCCCTGCATGTACCGGTATTTTGCCGGCACTCTGGGCTGCATCAGTGTGCAGAAGGATATCGTGTTTGCGTGCGATGCGGCTGATCTGTTCGATGGGTTGTATCGAGCCGATCTCATTGTTGGCATGCATCACCGTTATGAGGATCGTATCTTCCCGGATGGACTCCTGAAGTTCATCGGTACTTATCAGGCCCCTGGCATCGACGGCGATGTATGAGATCTCAAAACCCTCTGTTTCCAGGTACCTGCATGCTTCCAGAGTGGCCGGATGCTCGATTGAAGAGGTAATGATGTGCCTGCCCCGGTTGCCATGTGCCCTGGCAATCCCTTTGATGGCATGATTGTTCGATTCTGTGCCCCCGCTGGTAAAAACTATTTCATCGGGACTGCACCCGATCAGTCCTGCAACCTGTTCCCTCGCTTTCTCAACGGCTTTCCTGGCATCGTACCCGAATCTGTGATCGGATGAAGGATTTCCGAAAATCCCGCTCAGTGCCGGCTGCATCGCCGAAATTACCTCCCTGTCAAGCGGGGTAGTGGCATTATGGTCCAGGTAAATGGTACGCATTCAGAAAACAATTCTCTTGTCCTTCATCAGGGATTCAAGCGCCGGATCCAGTTCATCTGTCCACCCGATCAGGTATTTGGTGTAGTCACTGATAACCAGATCGTTAAGATTCTTTCCGTAAGGTTCCTGCATAATCTCATCGGGATAGAGTCCCTCCAGCGACTTTATATTACGCTCGTTCCTGCGGAGAAGGGTTTTGTACATATCGGATGCTCCATACAGGTGCAGAAAATTATGTGCGATCTCCGACG